>JACRUB010000186.1 GCA_014305015.1 Vulcanimicrobiota bacterium
GGACCGCTCAGCCCGATGGCAGTATAGATTGGTACAACCACCGCTGGTAAGAATACACCGGTCAATCGCACGCGCAAGCAAAGGGGTGGGGCTGGCAAGATGTTCATCATCCTGAGGACTTTCCAGTCGTGATGGAACGCTGGCCCCACTCGATACAAACCGGCGACCCGTTCGAGATGGAGTTCCGGTTGCGTGGGCGCGACGGAACGTACCGCTGGTTCTTAACGCGTGTTTTGCCCGTCAAGAATGAAACCGGTCAAATCATCAAATGGTACGGCACCAACACCGACATCGACGAACAGAAACAAGCGATGCGCCGCAAGGATCAAATCGCAAAGACGCTGCAGCAAGTCTTTATTCCAAAGGCATTTCCGGTTACGAAGGCCGTCTCGTTTGACGCGGTGTACTTGCCCGCCGAGAACGACGCCCAAGTAGGCGGCGATTGGTACGACGCCTTCGAACTTCCAGACGGCAAGTGCGTCTTCTCCATTGGCGACGTTGCTGGGCACGGTCTCGACGCGGCCTTAACGATGGGCAAAATCCGGCAGAATATTTTCAGTGCGGCGCTCGATAGTGCCGATCCGTCGGTCATCCTGCGCAAGGTGAACCGCGTACTTCTTCTGCAAGATGCGATTATGGCCACCGCCATTGTCGGCGTTATCGATGCGGATGGCAAAAATGTCACCTACGCGGGTGCGGGACATCCGCCTCCGGTCCTCGCAAACGCGCAAGAAACGACGCTCTTGCCGCACGGCGGCTTAGCTTTAGGCATTCAAGAGTCGCTCGATGTATCGAATCGAACGTTCCAACCGCAACCCGGCGCGCTCTTCGTGCTCTATACCGACGGCATTACTGAATGTGAACGAAAAATTCTCGACGGCGAAAAGCGGCTCGTGAAAGCCGTGCAGACGGTTTATACGGCCACCGAAGGGGACATGCCGGCCTTGCGCATTCACGATCTGACCCTGGCGGAGTGCAAGCAAAACGACGACGTTGCTATTCTCGCGATTCGCTTCTTGGGCAGCGGCAGTGCGGGCGGCGTTAGCTCCATTCAAAACCGGCCATTTGGCATGTCGTGGGATTTCAATTCATCCGACGCGGATGCGGCCCAGCGCGCGCGCCGCCAAGTTGTGGAGTACGTGCGTCGTGGTGCAACCGGCAAGCCCGATCTCTTTGCGGTTGAATCGATCGTTGGGGAATTAATTGCCAATACGGTCGATCACGCGCCCGGCCCCGTGCACATCGATATCGATTGGACGGGGCAGTCGCCAACGCTCAGCGTTCACGACAAAGGCATTTCGTTCGATCACGACGATACGAAGCAGCCTGATCCGCTGAGTGAAGAGGGCCGCGGATTGTTCATCATTCACGCGCTGGGGAGCGGCCTGCGGGTACAGCGCAACAGTGCCGGTGGCAAGGTGATCTCGGTTGTTTTGCCGGTACGGAGAGCGCTGAGCTAAATCACTTCTTCGACGTGCGCGAGCCAGAAATCAAATGAGGCGCGCGCTTGCGCTTCCAGCATCATATCGCCTTTGACGACTTCGCGTTCGAGATGACGCTCGAGGGTTGAGCGCGTTCCGTAATTCACATCCATGACAACGTCGGCTTTGATGACATCTTCGCGCAGCGCCGGCGGCAGGGCAATCCGTGGCGGCAAACACGAAATGACGATCTCGGGCGGGTTGGCCGGCCAGATTTGGCACTCGAACCGCTCGCACAGCTCGATCGTCTTATCGGTGTCGCGGCCCCAGATAAATGTGTACGCGTCGGTTTCGTGCAGCTGTGCGAGAATTGCGCGGGCGGCCGGCCCCGTGCCCAGTACCCCGATACGCGAGAGACTCACCGATTCACCAAGCAGTGTTTCGAGCGCCATGCGGGCGCCTATTCCATCAGTGTTCGCGCCGTAAATCTTGCGCCCGAAATAAATGGTGTTGACGGCTTGCGCCATGGTCGCATCTTCATTGAGAACGTCGCAGGCGCGCACCGCTTCTTCTTTAAGCGGGCTGGTGACGTTGATTCCGGTGAACCCATCCAGCCGCATGCGCCGTACAACGTTGATCACATTCCCGCGCGGCACGCGAATCGTTTGATACTCGCCTTCCATGTCGGCTTCGCGCAAGAACTTCTTGTGCAATTCCGGACTGCGGCTATGGGCGACGGGATCGCCGATGAGCGCGAGCTTCATCAAGACGGATGCCGTCCCGGCAAAAGCAGACGCTCGAAAAACCGGAAGACCCGCGTGATGGCAAAATCATGCGGCTCGATCGGCTCTGTGAGGATGGTGTAAAAACCCAGCAGCTTTGCCCCCAACACGTCGGTAAAAAGTTGATCGCCTACGACGGCAATCTCTCGGCTTGCCAAGCCTAACATCTTCTTTGCCCGCCAAAAGCCGGTTGGTAACGGTTTGAGGGCATTTGGAATGCAGTCGATACGCAATTGGGCTGCAACGGTCGTGACCCGGTCCGTAAAATTATTTGAAAGCATGACCATTTTGAAGCCGCGGTCGTGCGCGTCTTGCACCCAGCTCAGATGGTCGGCGACGACTTCGGACTGGCGGTAGGCGACCATCGTGTTATCGAGATCGAGGATCAGCCCGCGAATGCCACGCCCGGCCAACTCTTCGAGCGAGACGTTGTGAAGGCGCGGTGCGAAACGGTCGGGACCAAACATTGTAGACGTTTTTGCCCTACACCGTCGCTGTCTCCTCGAAAATGGCGCCTAAAACCCGATGCAACCTGGTGATCGACGCGGAATCGATAACGAGCGGCGGCGTGAAACGTAAACTGTTGCCACCGGCCGAATTGATCAAAAGGCCCTTCTCGCGGGCATCAGACACGAGTTTGGTTGCGTCGTGGGGGGCCTTTACCGATACGCCGAGCATCAACCCGAGGCCGCGGGGCTCGGAGATTATCGCCGGAAACGCTTTGTGCAGCTCTTGCAGGGCGGCGCATAATCGGGCGCCCATCGCCTGCACATGATCGTCCAAGTGTAACTCATCGCGAACACGCAGGTGCGCAAGCGCGGCCGCACATGGAACCGGCGACCCCCCGAACGTACTCCCGTGATCGCCCGGTTGAAATACGGCTGCCAATGGTTCATCAACCAGCATCGCCCCAATTGGAAGACCGTTCGCTAATGCTTTCGCGAGCGTCACGACATCCGAACGCACGCCGAAGTGCTGGAATGCGAAAAACTTGCCCGTCCGCCCCACGCCGCTTTGCACTTCGTCAAAAACCAAGAGCGCACCATGCTCGTCGCATAATTGCCGTGCCGCCTCCAAGAAAGCACGGCTTGCCGGATGGACGCCGCTTTCGCCCTGGATCGGTTCCACGACAAATGCGGCCGTCGTGTGGTTGATGTTTGAATGCAGCGCGGCTATGTCGTTGAACGGAGTACTGGCGAAACCGGCCGGGAGCGGCTCGAACCCTTCGTGATAGTGTGGATTGGCGGTGGCGGCGAGCGCACCGAGCGTGCGTCCATGAAAGGAGCCCGTACACGACAGAATCGTCCGCCGCTGCTCCCCGGCGCAAAACGCGCGTTTACGCGCAAGTTTTATTGCGGCCTCGTTTGCTTCTGTGCCCGAGTTGCAAAAAAAGACACGATTGAAGCCGGAAAGCTGCGCCAATTTCTGCGCAAGAATCGATGCTGGTTCGTGCCCATAAAGGTTGCTGCAATGAACCAGAGTCTGTGCCTGTTCTATAATCGCGGACGAAATCGCCGGATGCGCGTGACCAAGCGCGCACACCGCAATGCCCGCAACGAAATCTAAATAGCGCTTGCCGCTTACGTCGATGAGCTCGCATCCTTGGCCTGCAACAAATGTTACCGGTGCGCGCGCGTAGTTTGCCAGAACGTGATCCCCCACCGTCTCGATCACGTGCGATAACTCGCATTGATACGCACGTAGTCGCGAGAAAGATCGCACCCCCAAGCCGTTGCGCTCGCCTCACCAAGACCAAGATCTAAGCGAATAACGATGCGCGATTCTTCAAGTTCGGCGTGCGCCTCAGCCTCGGAGAGGACCTCGATCGCACCTGTCTCGACCCACAATTTCTCATTGAGCCACAGCGACCACGAGTTGGCGTCCATTCCGGCCTGCGCGGAGCCGGCGGCAGCAATCACACGACCCCAGTTGGGATCTTCGCCGAAAAGCGCCGTCTTAACCAAATTACTGTTGATGACCGCGAGCGCAATCCTTCGCGCCTGCGAGCCGTCTCGTGCGCCGGCGACGGCGAATTCTAAGGCTTTGGTCGCGCCTTCCCCATCCGCCACCATGGCTTTTGCAAGGTCCAGGCAGACTTGGCGCAGCGCATGCGTAAAATTCGCCGGCGCTTCACCCGTGCCAGCCGGCGCAAACGCATAAACCGCATCGTTGGTTGACATATCGCCATCGACCGAAATCATGTTGAATGTGTCTTGCGTACACCGTGAGAGGTGTGCTTGGAGCGAGGCGCGGCTCATCGGCGCATCCGTTGCGAGAAAGGCCAGCATCGTCGCCATATTGGGAGCGATCATGCCGGAGCCCTTAGCGATTCCGCCGACCACGTAGCGTTTCGCGCCGTCATAAAATGCATATGCCGCGAGCTTGGGCACGCGGTCCGTCGTCATAATTGCATCGGCCGCATCGAAGGCCGCTTTGCCTCCGGTCTCCAGGAGCGCAACTGCATGCTCCAAGCCTTTGGAAATGCGATCCATTTGCAGCGGCACGCCGATCACACCCGTTGAAGCAACGATCACTTGACCGGGTTCGATTTTTAGAAGCGCCGCGGCCTGCCGCGCAGTTGCATGCGCATCACGCGTGCCGCGTCCTCCGGTGCAAGCGTTTGCGCAGCCCGAGTTGCACACCAGTGCGCGCATCCGGTCGCCGTACTGCGCGAGATGATCTGCCGATACTTCAAGCGGGGCGGCCTTAATTTCGTTCGTTGTGATGACGCTTGCGCAGACGTGCGGACCATCGAACGCAATGAGCGCGAGATCGCGCTTGCGTTTTTTGATTCCGGCATGCACGCCCGCGAGCTGCAAGTTCGGAATGCAGCCGAGGCCGCCGCGCATCGCGATCAGCCGCGGTTGTTCGAGTATTTCAGGCGACAAAGGCGCGATCATTGAGTCCACATTCCTCCGGCAAATAGTGCATGATATTGAAATTCTGTACCGCTTGGCCCGCAGCGCCTTTACCGAGATTATCGATTGCGCAAAGAATGCGCACGACGACGCCTTGAGTTGAGAAGTGTATTTCGGCCTTGTTCGTGCCCGACACGGCCAAAAGGCTCGGGGCCGTTTGTGATGCCAACAAACGTACAAATGAATTGCCGTCATAGAACCGGAGAAATGCGGCAGCCAAGGCCGCTTCTTCGAGCGGCGCAGGGTAGACGCAATACGCATCCACCAGCATGCCGCGCCGAATGGGCACAACGTGCGGCGTAAAGAGCACGCCTGCCTCCAGGCCTATTGCGCGCAGCTCCTGTTCGATCTCCATGAGATGGCGATGCCCATCGAGGCCGTAAGCACGTACGTCGCCGTCGACTTCGGCAAAGAGCGATCCGACGGTGGGAATGCGGCCAGCGCCGGTAATACCGCTCTTGGCGTCGATGATAATCTGCGCCGGAGACTCACTCAATAGCGCGAGCGGGGCGAGCGCAAGCAGTGAAGCGGTGGGATAGCATCCAGGATTCGCAATGAACGATGCGCCTTGGATTGCGGAGCGATAAAGCTCGGGAAATCCGTAAACGGCGCCATTGCTGTTTTCCGCGAACCGAAAATCTGCGGAGAGGTCGATGATTCGCGCACCGGCTGCAAGCAAAGCGGGCGCGATCGCGCGCGACGTCCCATGCGCTCCCGCAAGGAAAACAACATCGCCAGGAACCACGGCTTTTTGCACACTTTGCGGAGCATCAAAGATCCGATCCAACGATCGCAAGTGCGCAAAGTGTTTGCCGATCGATTCGCCCGCAAGACTG
>JACRUB010000064.1 GCA_014305015.1 Vulcanimicrobiota bacterium
CGGGCGGCGCAACACTCGGGTCGACCGCTGATGGAATCGTGCACTCGACGATTGGATCTTGCGAAGGACATCCATATTTTGCATCGTCGTATCCGCGCTCGATGAAATCCTGATCGGGGCATAAATGCACGGTGCCGCGATGTTGCGGGCCTGCCGTCGCGCCTGGGCAGGCAGTAAAATTTGGGAGCGCATCCAGCGCTACGTTTATTTTCATTGATGCGCTGCTGTAGTCGATGCGCTGGACCGCTTCGACGAAATCGGCCGGCAAATCTTTGCGGTCCATCATTTTCAGGAACGTTAGATTGCAATCGACGTTGCTCGCGACCTGATCGGCATAAAACACCTCGCCGTTGCTCAGCGCAACCCCGGTCACTCTGCCGGCATCGACGATGATTGTTTTGACTTCGGATTCGAGGCGAATCTCGACGCCGAGGTCCATCGCCGATTTTGCGAGCGCTTGCGTCAGGCCGCCCATGCCGCCTTTGACATATGCCCATATGCCGCGCTTTCCATTCGTTTCGCCCATGACGTGATGGAACAGCACGTACGCCGTGCCTGGCATCGATGGCGCGGCGAAGGCGCCGATAATTGCATCAGTCCCGAGTGTGGCTTTGAGTTCTTCGGACTCAAACCAGCGGTCTAAGATCGGACGCGCTGCGCCGGTGAGCACCTCCATCGCCTCACCCATGCGCGAGCCCATCTTCTGCATGCGGCGTCCGAGCTTGCCCATGCGGGCGAGATCCCCAAGACCGGGACGCACGACGTTTGCCGGTTTTTCGATCAGCGTCGGTTCGACAACGTCGGCGACGCGCTCGAGCATCGCGTTGTATTTCGGATATGCCTCGGCATCTTTCTTGCTGAACTTTGCGATCTCGCGCTGGTCGCTTGCCGGATCCGCCCCGAGCATCAAATAGCGGCCGTCGAGAAAGGGCGAGAATGAAGCCGGATTGCGCTCCATCACTTCGTAGCCATAGTCGTGCAACTTGAGATCGCGAATAATTTCCGGCCGAAAGAGGCTGTTGACGTACGCGGCGGTCGAAACCTTAAACCCGGGGAACGTTTCTTCGGTGACGCACGCGCCAACAACAACGTATCGCCGCTCGAGTACGAGCACTTTCTTTTTCGCTTTGGCAAGATATGCGGCCGTTACAAGCCCATTATGGCCGCCACCAATAATAATCGCGTCGTACTTGCCAGCCAAACTATACCTCCGGAGGACCGTAGGGACGGCATATACTACTTAAACCCATGTTTTCTTTGCGAACGAGGGTTTTGCGGGTGGTTTTGGCGCTGATTCCCGCGCTGATGCTCAGCGTCGCCGTGCCGCTGGTGAACCGCATCGAGCCACGCATCTTCGGCCTGCCGTTCATTCTGGCATGGATCGTGCTGTGGGTGCTGCTTACTCCCGCCTTCATGTATTGTATTTACCGCCTGGAAGGCCGCTCGTGAATCCCGCGACGATCGCCCTCATCCTTGTCGCCGCAATCATCCTCGGCACAATTGTTTTTGCGCTCGCTGGTGTTCACAGACTGCGAATGACGCCGACCGAGTACATGGTGGGCGGCCGGACGTTCGGCGCGCTGTTTCTCTGGTTACTCATGGCCGGCGAAATTTATACGAGCTTCACATTCTTGGGAGCCGCCGGGTGGGCGTACGGCAAAGGCGCCCCGGCGTTTTATATTTTGTGCTATGGAACTATCGGTTACATCGTCGGCTATTTCTTGTTACCGCCGATTTGGCGGCTCGGGAAGGAGCGCGGGTATTTAACCGGTCCCGATTTTTTTGTCGACCGCTACCAAAGCCGGTGGCTCGGCGGAGCAATCGCTATTCTCTATTTCTTTTTGGTCGTGCCATACGTGACGCTGCAGCTCACCGGGCTCCAAGTGCTGCTCACGCTCGCGGGATATGGCGCATTCAATGCAACTGCCACCGTCGGGATTGCCTTCTTTGCAATCGCGCTTTTTGTCTTTTCGGCGGGTTTACGCGGCACGGCATGGGCCAGTGTGATCAAGGATATTCTGGTGCTCGGAGGCGTGATCTTCGTCGGGATTTTCTTGCCGATTCATTTCTTCGGCTCGCCGGCTGCAGTGCTCGATAAGATCATCGCAACCAATCCGAAGTGGCTCACCCTTCAACCGGCCGGACCATTTCCACCGATTTGGTTTGTCTCAACGGTCATCCTCACAGGGATTGCGTTTTTCGCGGGACCGGCAAATTTGCCGGCCGTTTATTCCGCTAAATCCGAAAACTCAGTCCGGCTCAACACGATGTTTCTGCCGTTCTATCAATTGTTACTGATGCTGGTCTTTTTTGCTGGTTTCACCGCGCTCTTAGTTGCGCCCGGCCTCAAAGGCGCAGCTGCCGATCAATCATTTATGATCGTCGTTCAAAAATACTATCCGGCTTGGGTGCTCGGCATCATCGCGGGTGCAGGCTGCTTAGCAGCGCTGGTGCCGGCATCGGCTTTACTCTTGAGCGCCGCCAGCATGATCTCGAAAAATGTGCTTGGAGATCTCTTCAACATTGCGACGAGCGATCGATCGAGGACCCGCGCGACCCGCGCCTTCATTCTCGTCATCGCCGCGATGTCGCTCGCGTTTTGGGTTTTCAAAAGAACGACGATGGTTGAAATGTTGTTGCTCTACTATAACGGCATCGCGCAAATGCTGCCCGGTCTCGTCTTCGGTCTGGTTTGGCCACGCGTAAACGCGACGGCGATCGCGTGCGGCATTGCGGCAGGTTTGCTTATCGCAATCTACATTAGCTATGTCGCAAACTTGCCGACCTGGCACGGAATCAACACCGGCCTCTTTGCGCTCGCGGTGAATGTCGCGGTTTGCGCTGGCATCACCTTATGTATGAAAAAACCATTGTTGGATGGCCCGCAGCATAGCGCAGAGCAAAAGTCACTCTCGATACCGGGAAGACGATTGCCAGACTGAGCGGGCCAAGGCGACGCCGCGAGGGCGCGCCATCCCGAAGCCGAAGTCCCCGGCCATGACGGCCGTAGCGGTTCCCGAGAAGCTGCGCGATGAGGTCATTGCGACCCGGCGCCATCTTCACATGCACCCCGAGCTCGGTTTCGAAGAATTCGAGACTTCCGCACTCATCGAGAAGCGCTTGCGCACCCTTGGCTACGACGTGCACACCGGAATCGCGACAACCGGTGTCGTCGGCATCATGCGTGGCGCCAAGCCCGGCCGCACGATCATGTTGCGCGCGGACATGGACGGCCTTCCGCTTTCCGAAGAAAACGGGCACGAGTTTCGCTCGCGCACCGACGGAAAAATGCACGCCTGCGGCCACGACGGACACGTCGCAATTTTACTCGGAGCCGCGGCACTGATCGCGGACCGCAAGGACGAACTCGCCGGAACGATCTGCCTGCTTTTTCAGCCCGCCGAAGAAGGCAAGGGCGGCGCGAAAAAGATGGTCGAGGAAGGCGTGATCGAGCATTTCGGCATCGAACGCGCGTACGGACTGCATCTTTCCTCAAAGTATCCGGTCGGTGCGCTCGGTTTTCGCGATGGCCCGTTCTACGCATCGAGCGACTCGATTGAAATTGAGATTAAGGGGCGCGGCGGCCATGGCGCGGCCCCGCATGAAACGGTCGATCCGATTCTAAGCGCGGCGAACTTTATCACCTCGGTCCAACAAGTCGTCTCGCGCGCCATCGATCCAACAGAGCCTGCCGTCGTCACGATCGGGGCGATTCACGGCGGCACGACGCACAACATTATTCCGGGCAGCGTCAAGATGATGGGGACCGTCCGAGCCTTCTCAACCGACGTGCGTGAAGCTATGCCGCAACGGATCGAAAACGTGTTGAGCTCGTGCTGCGGGATGGGCGGTACGTCGTATATATTTGATTATCTTTGGCGTTACCCGGTTACCGTGAACGATCCCAAACAGACGGAGTATGCGCGCGCCCTTGCCGAAACCGTGGTCGGCGGCGAGCGCGTCATTGAATGCGCCAAACTCATGGGCGCGGAAGATTTCTCCTTTTTTGCGGAGCGCATGCCGGCGTGTTTCTACACACTGGGAGCGCAAGGCGGCGAGAGCACCTCGAACCCCCATCACAGCGGGACCTTCGATATAGACGAGCGGGCGCTCGAGACCGGCGTGCAGATGATGACGGCGCTCGCTTTCGACGCACCTCGCAACGCCCCGTAAGTACGCGTGCCCGTTCCAATCATTCCGGGCCGAATCCTCAACCCCGCCCTCAGCGATTACTTGGAAGTCATGACGCGTGCGGTTTTTCAAGCCAGCGTCAGCTGGGCGATGATCGCAAATAAATGGGACGGCTTTCGAGCTGCCTTCTGCGATTTCGATGTCCCACGCGTCGGAGCGTTTGATGAAGGCGACATCGATCGCCTCATGGGCGACGAAACGATCCTGCGCAGCGCCAAGAAGATCCGCGCAATCGTCCAAAATGCCCAAACGATTCTCGAGCTCGAGAAAATACACAACGGCTTCGCAAACTACTTGCGGTCGTTCCAGGATTACAAAACCTTCGAAAAAGACTTTCGCAAGCGTTTCAAATTTATGGGCGAGATGAACGTGTGGTACTTCCGCTTCCGCGTCGGGGAGGACGTGCCCAACTTCGAAGAATGGTTGCCCACGATCCAAGGCGACCACCCGCGCATGCGCGAGATGGTCGAACTGGCGCGAGCAAACGGTACGTTTACCGGCTAAACGCGGCCTGGCGGCTCGCCGCCGGGATGACCTCCGCCCGGGGGCCCACCCCCCGGAGGCCCACTGCCGCCTGGACCGCCTTGTCCACCGCTACCCGGAGCGCGATCACCGCGAACGATGTAGAGCCCGAGTTTCTTCGAGTAATTGAGCGCCGGCGGACGCGCACCGTCAAAGCCTGCGGCTTTGATTTCATCGGGTGTACTCGCCGCAACGTGTCCGCAGTTCAAGAGCGCCGGCAATGCAGTGATGTCATCGTTGTTGAGTTCATACCACGTGCCGCCGCTTGCGGTGTGCGCCGTCACCTTCCACGTCTGCAATGGCCGTCCGGAATCGAAGTAGCCTTGCAATTCACCGAGCAAGCGAGTCGCAGTTTTTAGTGCATCGCTGGTGCAAATATCGCTGCTACGCACTTGGAACGGATTGCTGGAAGCCGATGTGGGAAGCTTATACAGGCGGAAACTCTGCTGTCCGGCTTGCGGCGCCGGCCGCGGAATATAGAATCCGACCGCAGGCATGAATTGCATTGCCGGACGCATGAACGGACCGGCTGGAGGTGCATAAAGCCCGCGGCTCTGCACATCTTCCGGCTGCGCGATGTGCAATGCGATGCAGGCCGGCAATGCTGCAAGTCCGGTCAGCGGAGTGCGCGTTCCCGGAGGCGCTGACGGTGCGGGCGAGGGTGCACCAACGGCGCTAATGCGCGTTACTTCAGTCGTAACTGCATACGATGTACCAACTTTGTGATACACAACGTTGATGCCCGGAATCTGCGGCGCGCCCGGAACGCTTTCCGGTTAGCCGTTCGCGGTTTTGCTCGCTTCGATTTTTGCAACAAAGGCTTTGAGTTGATCGAGGACCGGCGTAATCGTTTTTTGAGCATCGGCCGTGCAAATCTGCGAAGCAGTCATCGCAAACGGATCGCTCGGCGGCGTTGCCGGCAGCGGCGTGAGGTTGAATCCAAAGCGGCCGCCTCGACCGCCGCCGCCGCTACCCGGGCCGCCTTCAGCGTTAACTGCACTTGCCAAATTCACATGCGGTGCGCTAGCTGCCGACGCGCCGAACGGAACGGTATAGGTCACCTGAAATTGCCGCGGTGCATTGGGGCGCGCAATCGTCGGGACGAGCGTTCCGTTTTGTGCGACATACGGGACCGCGCCGGCGTTGGTTGCAAACACGCCACCAAAGGTATTGAAAATATTATTAGCCGCGAAGACCAGGTCGCCACGGGTGAGG
>JACRUB010000003.1 GCA_014305015.1 Vulcanimicrobiota bacterium
CACTACAGCAGGTGGCGGATCCAGGGCGGGCCGGACAAAATCAAGAGGTGCGGATTTCCGCGCCTCTTGTCTTATTTTGGCGCCTTGCGCCGCCAAAGATAGTACATCGGAATTCCTGAAAGCAAAAGGACAACGCCGATGACCGTATCCTTGGGCACCGCCACCAAGCTGTTGAGCACGATCGCCACACACACGATGAGAAAAAACAGCGTCGACCATGGATGTAACGGTACGCGAAGGCCGGCCGCGCCTGCGTTTGATGGATCCGATGAGCGGCGAAACACGAACAGCGCGCCCGCAGCAAGCGCAAAGAAGATAAAATCCATCGACGTTACGTAATTCAGGATATTGCCGTAGCTTTCGCCCCAAATGACCAGAATGGCGGCCGCGATCACGGCTTGCAGGGCGATCGAGACGATCGGCACGCGCGACTTTGGATGCAACCACGCAACTTGGCGGAAAAAGAGCCCGTCATTTGCCATCGCGTAGTAGATGCGCGGCGATGTCAGAATTTGATTGCTCAAGAAGCCGAGCGTCGAGAGCGCAACAAAGATTGCCATGAGGCGTGCGCCGAACGGTCCCATCGCAAAGCGCAAAATCTCCGATGCCGGGGTATTCGTTGCCGCTAGGCCGCCGGGCCCAAGCACGCGCAGGGCCGTCCAGTTTACCAACATGTAGAGCACGACGACGGTTAGCACGCCGTACACAAGTCCTCGCGGCAAGCTGTGCGCGGGATCCGTGCATTCGGCACTCATCAGGCTGGCCGTCTGCCAGCCATCGTATGCGTACAAGACCGGAATCATCGCAAGGCCGAGCGCCGTAAAGAGCTGATACGGGGCGATCGGCGCAAGCCCGGCAGCTAAGGGCTGGGCGTGCGGCGTTGCAAAAATACCGACTGCAATAAGGACGGCCACCGACGCTAACTTCAGGAGCATGATGATGTTTTGCGTGAGGCCGCCTTCGCGCACACCAAAACAATTGATGGCCGAGAAAAAAAGAAGTACAAAGACGGCGATTGCGGCTGAAGAGATGTGGACGAGCGGTGCCACATAGTATGCAAATGTGATCGCTGCGAGCGCCATGCCGCCGCTCTGAGAAACAAGCAGGGCCGTCCACCCGTAGCAAAACGCGAGAACCGGATGGAACGCGTCACGCATGTAGACGTACAGGCCGCCTACATCTGGGCGCCGCCACGCAAGCTCGGCAAAAATAAATCCGCCGATGAGCGCAATGAGGCCGCCGAATCCCCAGCTTGCAAGGATGAGAAAGGGCGTGTGGATGCGCTGCGCCACAACAGAAGGGTTTTGAAAGATGCCGGAGCCGACGATCCCGCCGAGCACGATGAGCAGCGCATCAAACGAATTGAGGCGCCGTAAGAGCGTTCGAGGAGCGCTCAACTCTCCATCACGCTCATATAATACCGGTCAAATGCGTGCAATAAGCCCTCTTGCTCCGTGTACGGGCCGGGTGTGTAGGCGCGCGAGGAAACGCCGAGTTGCGTGAGCTCGTTGATGCGCCAATCCTGGCGGTTTGTCAAATCCCAGAAATCAACCGCGTCCATCGGATCGAAATCCGGCCGCGCAATCTCGGAAGGCTCAAAGAGCCATTCGCAGACCACCTTGGTCTTGTTTGGACCAATCGGGGTGACGTAATGGACCATCACATAGTCGGCATGCAAACTCAGGAGCATCGATGGAAATATCGTGTAGTAGTACACTCGGGCAAGATCTTCGCCGTCCACTGTTCCGAGCGGTGGGCGGCCACGGTGTCCGCTCGTTGTGAGGCTTGCCTCAGGCGTCCTCAATTCTGAGTAGCCGCCGAGGAATGAGCCTTCAAAAAGATCGTTACGGCCGGAATCGGAGGGCGAGAGTTTCTCCAGTTGCGGATGGATGAGCGGGCAGTGGTAGCACTCGGAATAGTTGAGGAAAACAAGTTTCCAATTGCAATCGAGATCGTAGTCCGTGCGGTGGCCGGAGCCAAGACCGGCTATATTCCAGCGCGAGAAGCGTCCGAGCAGCGGTGCGAAGGCTTCTTCGAATGGCTGTGGATCCGGCGCAAGGGTAATGAAAATAAAGCCTTCGAAAGTGGCCACCACAACGCCATGCAACGAATAATCCGCCTTATCGAAGTGCGGCTCTTTCTCCATGTTGCGCGCCGCGCGCAGCTCACCGGTTAGACTATACGTCCACGCGTGATACGGACACTGTATTGAAGATTTGAAGCACCCGGCGGGAGTGAGCGCGAGGCGCGTTCCGCGATGGCGGCAGACATTGAAGAACGCGCGTATTCCGCCGGTTTCATCGCGGGTGACGATGATGCTTTCGCCCGCGATCTCGGCAAGAAAGAAATCGCCGATCGCGCCGAGCTGCTCTGTGCGCCCGACGCATATCCAGCGCCGCGAAAAAATGCGTTCCGCTTCGCGAGCAAAGATATCTGGCGATGTGTACCATTTGGACTGGAGGGTCATTGCATCAGGCGGAGCGCTGGCAGGGACAAACTTCATGGTAACCCCGCGCCGACAACATAGCGGGTCTGCGGCTTCTTTGCGAGCAGTGCTTCTGCGATAACTTCGGCGAGCTTGCCGGCCGGCATGCCGTCGCGCTCCTCGGCGCCTGAGAACTCTGCAACCGCTTCGACGGCATAAACGCCCGCCGCAGCTGCAGCACCGATTCTGCTCGAAGCTCCGGTAATCATGATCGCGTCTCTCACCGTATGCGGCGTTCGCGGCGGCAGGCGATTAAGACTCGTCCAGTTCTGCTTCCTCTTCGGTTTTTACGACGTACTGCTGCTGGCTGATCATGCCTGTGTCGTCGGCTGCACCTACGGCGTCGTCCAAATCGTCGTTATCGAAGATGGTATTGGTGCCTTCGGTCTCGATATCGTTGTCGTTCTGTCGCGTTGTATCGTTTTCCATAAATACCTCAAGGACTGATCTACCCTGCGGGAGTAGGCACGAAACCGTGGATCTTCATTTTGCCGCGACCGCGTTTGCGACCGCGTTCACGATTATTGACCCGATCGGCATGATTCCCCTAACCCTGGCGTCGACCGCTAACTTCGGTGTTGCGGCACGCAACCGGATCGTCAATCAAGCGGTAATCGTGGGCGGCGGAATTATCGTTTTTATGGGTTTGGTGGGAAGACCGCTGCTGGAATCGCTCGGCATTACCCTCCCGGCCTTCACTATTGCCGGCGGCATTTTGCTCTTCCTGATTGCGATCGACATGCTTTTTGCGCGCAAGACCGGCGCGAAGCATACGGCGGAAGAAGAACAGGAAGCGGCCGAAGTTGAGAATCCCGCGGTCTTTCCTCTCGCGGTTCCGATGATCTCGGGCCCCGGTACGATCGCCACCGTCTTACTTTTAATCGCGCTCGCACACGGCGAACGGGAACGCTTACTCATCGTATTTCTTGCCTACGCAGCAGCGTTGCTGGTGACTTGGTTGTGCATGCGCGGCGCGGGCATGCTGTTGCGGATTTTCGGCAACACCGGAATCCACGTGGTTACGCGGGTTTTAGGAATTATTCTCGCGGCGCTCGCCGTTCAATTCGTACTTAACGGCCTGCTGCAGAGTCCGCTCATACATCACTAAGCCCGGCGGATCGAACCGATAACTAGCTGGCTCAAAAGTCGTGCATCCGACTGGACAGCATGCAGAATTGCGCTGCCGACAGTGCTGCGGACTTGATCTTGTATGTATTTCGCGTAGGTGGGTGCCATGTGCGCATCGCGCTGAGAACTTTCACTCGCCGTCTGGTTGACGATTGCGATCGAATCGTTGCTTGCGTCTTGACTCAGCGAGACAATCTGGGCGCCCACAGTGGCTCTAATGGCTCCTACGTGTTCCATCGCGGATTGCGTTCGCACTTGCACGTCGTCGGCCGCAAAATTATTGCTCGAACTTTGGCCGATCGGAACGTTGAACGCATCGATCTCGCCGGGGCGCACTACGGTTATTGAAGAGAGGCCGAGTGAGTCTGTAGAAAGGCTCGGCAGCGTGATCGCTACTGCGTTTCCCTCGCGTCCTCCCGAGTGAACTTCGAGTGCGTGCCCGGTCGCGGCGGCGCGCCCAGGAGTTGTTACGAACGACATTGCAACGCCCACGTCTTGCGGCGAGAGATTTGCCAGATCGAACGTTAGCAAGATACTTGCGCCGCTCGGCGAGGAAATTTGCAGCGATGCTCCGCTTCCCGCGTTTGGACCCACGTTTGTCGGTAGCGCGGAGTCTTGCACCGTCTGAGGTGCCGCTCCAAAGGACGGATCTTTGCTGTAAACGCTCGTTCGAATAATGCAACCCGGCTGACCGAGCGGACCACTGATCGGGTCGACCGGATTTGTGCTGTATGAGATAACTTGGAATTCAAAATAGCTCGGTATCGCCGCAATTTGCACGTTCGCATTTGAGATGAGTGGCCCGGAGTTGGGTGATCCGCTGCCGGTTGCATCGTAAACATTCGGCGTTGGCACCGAACCATCGGGATTGGATTCAGCATCGACGATTTTTATGGTTGGCGGAATCGCTTGCCGGTTGTCGATCGAGCCATTAAAGAGCGTGATCCCGTTGAAGGTCGCCTTGGTCGAGATGGCGTTGAGCTCTTTGAGAAGCTGGTCGATCTCCGTTTGGATAGCGCTGAGTTGCCGATCGGAATTGATATCCGAATGTGCCTGGACTCCCAGCGTGTTTATGCGTTGTAAAATGCGCTGTACCGTGGCGAGAACTCCGTCCGCCACCGTCAGGAGATTATTCGCGGTTTGGACGTTAGCCACGCTTTCTTGAAAGCCCAGAACCTGCGTGTGAAGCGTCTCGGCAATTGCGAGGCCGCTCGGATCGTCCGACGCAGAGTTAATACGCAGCCCGCTCGCAAGAGCGCGCGCGTGTTCAGATCGGGCCGATTGGGTGCGAGCCAGGTTCAAAAGCACCTGGTCGGCACTGCCAAGCACATCCATGTACGGGCGATTCTCCTATGTCAGGTATCGGCAAAAGTCACAAAAATAGGCATTTTGACGCTAAAAATGTATGCGGCACCGCATTTTCGGACTCATGTGTACGCTCGTCTGGCTGACTTTGGGGTTGCCCGCCGCAGCGGCCGGCGAGCCGGTCGCCCAGGTCTTGGCGCAGATCCGGCACGTCTTCCGATCTCATGAAGTACCGCCGTACGTGAGCTACACTATCCAGAGAGACCAAATGACGGACGACGGCCTCCCCGATCTTCTCTGGAGCTACACGTATCGCGTCTGGTTTCGCAGCGCCGACCGCGCGGCGCTCGGCCGCAAACGTTTCCGCGGGCGCTCTGAGGACTTGGAATTCATGCGGCCCGCATTCAACGAGCCGCGCGATCCGGGACCGCCCACTGCCGATCTCTTCGAGCCAGCGCCGGTGCGGCCGACCTTCGGAGGGCAGCCGTTCGATCGACCACCGGCCATTCCGGAAATCGGTGCCGTGACTTCTTATGGCGAGCTCGACTACCGCGTATCGCAGATGAAGATCGAAGGGATGCTGTTGCATTTATGGCTCTTTCCGCTTCGCGACGCCGAACGCAATCGTTTGCGGGAGCTGTGGGTTGATTCAGGCACGCTCGAGTTGCAAAAAGTCATTGCGACCGACCGGCTCTACAGTCTAGGTGGGCGGGTCTACATGATGATGGACACCATTACCATGGGACGCGTGGAAGGCCGCCCGGTCGTCACCGATATTCATGGCCGCGCGAATTTTGCGGACGAGCGTTGGGAAGCGGGTTTCGATGTCGATTATCACTTCCGCGACATCGCTTTTCCGAGCGAGTTGCCGCTATGGTATTTTGAACCACCCTCGTACGGAAAGCATATCGCCGAGGCGCCGCAGTAATCGCAGACTCGTCTATTTAAGAGCCAGGTATGGCGTATACACTCCGCTCATTCATGCTTGCCGCGTTTATCTTTGGC
>JACRUB010000114.1 GCA_014305015.1 Vulcanimicrobiota bacterium
CGCTTGGTCGCCGGCGTCACCGGTCCGTTAGGCAACATTCCACGCAAACGCGCATTCAAATCCGCATACGCTTGCTGTTTCTTAGGCGATACCGTTTTGGTCGGCCGCGGTCGAGGAGCCCGTGTCGGAGCTGGCGTTGGAGTCGGCGGCGGAAGCGCGATCGGTTTGGCGGGCGCCGGTTTTGACTTCACGGGTGCCTGCGGAGCTGGACCGGGCGATGCGAGCGCCTTCGGTCCCGCCGTCGGGCTCACGCCGCGCTGCGGCGAGGTTGTCGGCACGCCAGTGGGCCGAGGGCTGGGAATGCCTTCAGCGGTCTTTTGCGGCGCCGGAGTGGCTTGCACAAGTTGTTTGGGAGCTGCGGTAGCCGGAGCGCGGGTTGGGGCTGCCGTGGGCTGCGGCGTTGCCTTTATGGGCTGCGCGCTGGCGGGGGCGGCCGGGGCCGGCGATGGCTTCGAAGTCGGAGCGGTCGTCGGCGGAGCCACACTCGGTTCAGGCGTTACGGCGTGCTGCGCAACCACGGGGGCTGCCGTTGGAATGTTGACGGGCACCGCCGGATATTGCACCGGCGCCGGCGT
The DNA here is from genome assembly GCA_014305015.1 of Vulcanimicrobiota bacterium. Lineage (GTDB taxonomy): Bacteria > Vulcanimicrobiota > Vulcanimicrobiia > Vulcanimicrobiales > Vulcanimicrobiaceae > JACRUB01. The sequence continues at coordinate 576 of JACRUB010000114.1, forward strand.
TGCAACAACCGCCACTTGTGTCGGCTGCGGATTTGGCGAAAAGGAGGCGGGCGGCACGGGCGTGGGATTGGGGGGTGCGCTCGGATTTTGTTTGGCGAGTTCGCGACGGCTCTGCACCGGCTTGTGGCCCGCAAGTACCGGACGGGCAACCGGCTTTTCGATGCGCGGTGCGTGGGTAAGCGGCGGCTTCACCACCTGCGGAACGCTCTTCGTGCGTTGACTCACGCGCACGTGCGAGGTGATTACCATCGGCGAGCCTTCGCTCGATTCCGGCGACGATTGCTCCGATGAAGACGTGACCACCGCAAAAAATAGCAACGCGACGAGCGCGTGAACAATGAGCGATACTATAAAGCTCGCCGTCGTTCGTTCCCGCAACCGCTGGTCGGTTGGGTCCTTCGCAATCACAGCCTTAACTGCGCTTAAGCTATCGCAGGAGCCTGCCGCGATAATCTCGCAAGCGCATCGCGTGGAAACGATACCGCATAAGCGAACAAAAATCGTCGCAACCGTTGGCCCGGCGTCACAGGATCCGACGATCCTGCGCTCGCTCTTTCTCTCGGGTGCAAACGTCGTGCGGCTAAATTTCTCGCACGGTACGCCGGACGATCATGGCATTGTCATCGACAACGTCCGGCAGATTAGTAAGGACCTCGGCATACACACGGCAGTGCTCCAAGATCTGCCCGGTCCCAAAGTGCGCACCGGAAAACTCGCGCAGGGCGCCGAGAGCGTGAAACTCGATCGCGGAACATCGTTGACGCTGACGACCGACGAAGTCACGGGAACGGCCGAAAAGATCTCGGTGTCGTACAAAGACCTGCCGGTAGACGTCGAGGTGGGCAATCGCCTGTATCTCGCCGACGGCACAATCGCGCTGCGTATTATGGCGAAAACACCCACGACGGTCGATACGATTGTTGAAGTGGGCGGCGATCTGCGCCCCACCCAAGGCATCAATTATCCGGACGGCTCGCTCAACGTCGAGTCCGTAACGGAACGCGATCTTCAATTTCTCGAATATGGCCTAAAGAAAAACGTCGATTGGGTCGCCGTTTCGTTCGTGCGTTCGGCCGCTGACATCGAGCGCGTTAAGGCATTCATTGCCGAACGCAAAAGCAGCGCGCGGGTGCTGGCGAAGATCGAAAAACACGAAGCGCTCGATGACATCGAAGCGATCATTAAAGCGGCCGACGGCATTATGGTGGCGCGGGGCGACCTGGGCATCGAGGTTCCGCTCGAGCTCGTTCCCGGCATTCAAAAGGACCTGATCGCGCGCTGTAACCGCGCCTCAAAACCCGTTATCACCGCCACGCAGATGCTCGAGTCGATGACCTACAATGCACGGCCGACGCGAGCCGAAGTAACGGACGTCTACAACGCTATCCTCGATGGCACCGATGCGATCATGCTCTCCGGCGAAAGCGCGCGCGGCGCCTATCCAACGGAATCCGTTCGCGTCATGGCCGAAATTGCGCGCGAGGTCGAGAAGCACTATCCACACCAGATGCTGCAAGCGCGGCGCCTGGAAAACATCACGCCGGATATCGCAACCTCGATTGCCGAAGCGGCCACACGCTCATCGGATGAGTTGGAGTTGCCCTACATCGTAACGGGAACGACCACCGGCAACACGGCGCATCATATCTCCGCTTTTCGTCCGAAAGCACGCGTTATTGCGTTGACGCCGGTTGTCGAAGTCGCGCGACGCTTGGCGCTCGTTTGGGGCGTCGACTCGCTGCTCATCGAAAAGTATTCATCCATCGATGTGCTCTTGCATATCATGGAGAGCCGCTTGAAAGCTGAGGGTCACGCGAATCCAGGCGACTGCGTCGCATTCACGAGCGGTATGCCGGTCGGCGCCGGCGGCACCAACCTGCTCAAGATTCACCAGATTACTTAGGCTAGTGGTGGTTTTGGTCGGCGGGGGTGCCGAGATCAAAACCGGTATACTCCGCGCTTACTTCGGCTTTCATACGCGGGATGTTAATCGAAGCGTCCTGTTCCGCAACCAATTCATGATTACCGACCGCGTTGTAATGCTGCACGAGCGAAATCACACCGCCGTCAAAGCGGGTCCAGATGGCCTTATCAATGTGACCCTTCATCATATCGACGCTAACGTCGAGGTTTTTGACGAGTCCGCGTTTTTTCGGCGTCAGGCGAAGGACGGGTTCGGCATCTTTTGATCCCGGCGAGAGCAGCGCCATGTCATACTTCTGCGGCCAGGTCGAAGCGTTTCCGAGATCGTACGCGAGATCGCTAAAGTGGTCTGCGGCTTTCGGAACGCCTTTGAAAACGAAATGATACAAACCCGGCCGTTTATAAGCCGAGTTGCCGCTAAGCGTTATGGAAATCCACGGAAACATGCGCATGCGCACGTGAAGTTTGACTTGCGCGTTGTACTGATTGGGCGTGGTTGGATCGGCCGCGAGTCTAGCGAGAACCTCAGCCAACGTCGTTACCGCGGGTTGCCCTTGCGCGAGCGTCCGGCTTTGAATTGCGGTCACGAGGACGGCCAGAGTGAGCAGAAACACCATGGGCCGCAGGCAGCTGTTTCTCATTCTGGAGATATTTTAACCAACAACCGTCTCCGTTACACTTAAATCCAGGTGAGATTGCATTTAAACGTCCCCTTGAGTTGCTGCCTGCAGAAGCGCTTCCGCATGTTTTAGCGCGACCCCCTCGGCCCCGCCTGAGAGCATCCGCGCGAGTTCGCCCGCACGCTCCGTCCGCTTGGCTGCTTCATGGACTACGATGGTCGTCTTAGAGCCTTTTTCTTCTTTCTCCAAAACGTAGTGGCGCTCGGCCCAGCTTGCAATTTGTGCCAAATGCGTCACACAAATAACTTGAGTCACCTTTCCAAGCTTTGCAAGCCGCGCCCCGACCGCCGCCGCGGTTGCGCCGCCGATGCCGGCATCGATCTCATCGAAGACGAGCGCGGTCGGTTCGCGGGTCTGCATAACCGCCAGGATTAACGCCAAAAGCACGCGTGAAAGCTCGCCTCCCGACGCTACTTTTACAAGTGGCCGCAGCGGTTCGCCGGCATTAGCCGTGAAAAGAAACTCGATGCTCTCGGCGCCTTCGGCAGTAATGGACGGCAGTCGCGTAAACTCCGCTTTAAATTTACCGGCCGGCAAAGCAAGATCGGGAAATTCAGCTTGCACTCGCGCGCGCAATCGCTCTGCAGCTGCGCTGCGCAACGTCGTGAGCTTCTGCGCCGCTAGTTCCAGCATGCCCGTGCACGCCCGCTGCTGCGCTTCCAACTCCATACGCCGCTGGTCGCGAGTCGCAAACGAGTCGATGGTGCGACGGTAGCGCTCGCCGGATTCGATGATCGCCTCAATCGAACCGCCGTATTTTTTCTTGAGGCGCTCTAGGAGATCAAGGCGCGCGTTGATGGTTTCCAGTTCCGCCGCGTCAAATTCCGTTTGATCGAGTTTGCGCGAAATGCGCACGGCAAGTTCGCCGGCTTGATCTTGCAATGATGCCGCCGCATCGGCCATCGCACCAAGCTCGCGCTCGATCGGCGCGATCCCAGCAAGCGCAGCGGCCGCCTCCCCCAGCGAATCATTTGCCCCATCGTCGCGTGCAAGCGCGTCATGCGCCATTTTAAGCGCTGATGTAATGCGTTCGATGTTATCGAGATACCGTCGCCGCTCATCGAGGAGCTGATCTTCGCCTGCTTCGAGCGCGGCGGCGTGAATTTCATCAAAGGCGAATTGCGCAAACTCAAACTCAGCCTGCGCCTTACCTTCGCGGTCGCTCAGCAAACGCAACTCGGCCGAAATCGCCTCGACCGCTGCATGGGCCTGGGCAACGTTGGTGCGCGCCGCGATCAACTCGGAACCGCCGAAGCGATCGAGAATCTGCGTGTGACAATTCGCGGCTAGCAGCCGCTGCGCTTCGTGTTGCCCGATGATATCCGCAACTTCCGCCGCAACCTCACGAATGTATCCGGCAGTCGTTTGGCGTCCGTTAAGACGTAAGGTGGACTTTCCCGCCTCCGTCATTTCGCGGGCGAGAATTGCATCTTCTGCTGAGTCGAGCTCGAAACCGTCGGCTTCTAAGCGGCTGCGCAATGCCGGGCCCGCATCAAAATTAAGGGTGACGGTGGCGCGCTTTGCACTGCGGCGTACGACATCGGCTCCCGCGCGTTCTCCAAGCACAAAAGCGATCGCGCCAAGCACCATGGTTTTTCCCGAACCCGTTTCACCGGTGAACATAGTGGGGCCGGCGGCAAGTTCGATTTCGGCCCGCGCGATCAATCCGTAGTCCTCAATCAGCAGGCGGGTAATCACGTCTTAGCGCAGTTTTTCTTTGATCGAAACACCCCAGCGCATCTTCTCTTCGAGCCGCGAGAAGAAATGCAGTTTTGACGCGCGCGCGAAGCGCACGGGCTTGGGATGCTTGGTGATAAGCACCACGGAGCCGGCGCCAAGACTAGCGACGACTTCCCCGTCCGCTTCCAAGTTCGCATGATCGATTTCTGAATCGCAGCTGATCGTAATCCGCGAAGAAACCGGCACGATAAGCGGTCGCGAAAAGAGCGTATGCGGCAGCAGTGGGGCAATTCCAAGCGCCTGCACGTGTGGTGAGATAATCGCGCCGCCGGCCGACAGAAAATACGCGGTCGATCCCGTCGGCGTTGCAATGCAAATACCGTCCGCCGGAATATGCGCGACCTGCAAATCGTCCAAACAGAGACCAAATGGAACGATGCGCGAGATGCTGCCTTTGCGAACGACGACGTCGTTGAGCGCAAAATATTTATTCCCGTCATACTCCGCTTGCAATGCCACTCGTTCTTCGATCTCGAGGCCACGTTCGTAGAGCTCGGGGAGATGGTCGATACGCGGATCGTCTTCATCAAATTCAGTTAGAAATCCTAAACGGCCGGTGTTGATTCCGAGCACGGGTATGTCTTCATCAATTGCGATGCGGGCTGCCCGTAGCAAGGTGCCGTCGCCACCGACGGTTACAAGGAGGTCCGCGTCGGGAACGCGCGCGCCGTTACTCGAGATCGCGAGCGACTCGCTTTGCCCCGGACACAGTGCGATCTTGATGCCTTTTCGACGGAACGCCTCGGCGACGCGCGTCGCCAAGTGCCGCGCGTGCTCGCGCTCCATGTCAACATAGAGGGCAACCGTCTTACTCTTAACCGAGACACTCATTACGGTTCCCCCGCTACGACGGCATCGATACGCACATCTGCGAGGTCCGCTCCATCGCGGCGCGCGTGGATCAAAAACTCGCGATTACCTGCCGGGCCAAGCAGCGGAGAGGCGACGAGGGCAACACTGTGAAGGCCGAGACTTT
>JACRUB010000204.1 GCA_014305015.1 Vulcanimicrobiota bacterium
CCCCAAGCTCTTCGCGCGATTCACGTTGCGCGCGCGCGAGTGGCGCCTCATCGGCAGTCGCCCCGCCCTTCACGATCTCGAGCACGTCGGCTTGAGCACCGAAGCGAGCCTGTCGCGTCAACAACAAGTCATCGTCATCGACAATGACGGCCGCGGATGCCACAGGCACGTCAACAAGACCATGCTCGCCGAGCAATCCATTGGGATGCCGAATTTCATGGACTTGGAAGGCGAGCCAGGCATTGCGGTAAAGCTCGCGCTTTGCGATGCGTTCGTATCCGCCGTTCATGCGAGAATCCTCCGGTAGGGCGAGACCGTCCCTTCTGCGAACCGGGCCCGAATGTCATTTGCCCAACGTCTTTTTGCCACCAGTTCCGTCGACAAGCTCCGCGAGCTCAGCAAAGGAAAGATTCTCCGGCGCGCCCTGAGCGGCAAAGACCTTATTGCTATCGGCCTCGGCACGATGATCGGCGGCGGAATTTTCACGACTATCGGCACGGGCGTCAAAGGCGCCGGCCCCGCGGTGATCATCTCCTACTTGCTCGCCGGCGTCACGTCGTTCTTCGCAGCGCTGTGTTACGCGGAGTTGGGAGCGATGGTCCCGGTCGCCGGAAGCGCCTACACCTACGCCTACGCGACGATGGGCAAGCTCTTTGCATGGATCATCGGGTTTGCACTGATATTCGAATACGGCATCAGCGCGGCGCCCGTGGCGCAGCAGTTTTCGGCCGCGTTTCAGGACGTCTTAAAAGCGGCGGGCGTCCAGTTGCCTTATTGGGCGCAGCAATCCAATCTGATCATGCACGGTGCGTGGTGGCAACTCGGGCTGTATGACTTCGCCCACTCACAAGTCGATCTCGTCGGTGCGCTGTTCGTGCTCGCACTCTCGGTCTTGCTCTCTATCGGAATCCGCGAGTCCGCGACGACGAATAATATTTTTGTCGTGCTCAAAATTTCCGCACTGCTGGTCTTCATTGTCGCCGGCATCTTTCTGTTTCATGCCGGCAATCTGCAGCATTTTAATCCCTTCGGCTGGGGCAAGCTCTCGCCGTTCGGGGGTTCGGCGGACTATAACTCAACGGTGCAGCCGTACGGCATCATCGCAATTGCAGCCTATGTCTTCTTTAGTTACATCGGCTTCGATACCGCAACCACAACGGCCGAAGAATGCAAGAACCCGCAGCGCGACGTACCTTTCGGCGTGCTCGGCGCGCTCGGGATCGGGACGCTGATCTACTGCGCCACGGCGATCGTGCTCGTCGGCGCGGTGCCATGGAATAAGGTGCCGATCAAGGATCCGCTTGTGTTCGCGCTCGCACCGCTGCATTTGCCGTTCGTCAGCGGGATCATCATCATGGGCGTCCTTGCCGGTACGACAAGCGTTGCCTTGAGCTCGCTCCTCGGCCAGTCGCGTATCTTCTACGTGATGGCTCGGGATAAAATGCTGCCTCCTATCGTCGCCAAGGTGCATCCGAGATTCAAGACGCCGCTGAACACCACGATGTTCACTGGCGTCATCGTGGCGCTGCTCACGCTCTTCGTTCCTTTGAATCAATTGCTCAATCTGGTCAATATCGGAACGCTGATTGCGTTCACCGTCGTCTGTGCGGGCGTTCTCTATCTGAGGCACCGCAAACCCGATATTCCGCGCACATTCCGAGTGCCGTTCGTGCCACTCTTTCCGATTCTCGGAATCGTGTTCTCGCTGTTCCTTGCGGTCTTCGGACTCTCGCGCACGACCTGGGAATGGTTTGCGGGCGCACTTGTGATCGGACTGGTCTTCTTCTTCGCCTACGGCTTCCGCAAATCGAATCCCGATGAAATCGGGCCGGTTGCCGAGCCCGAAGGCTTACAAATGGTTGACTGAATCAGCGGGACGCGAGATGCGGCGCAGATTCACGACATGGTTTGAATCCTCAACCCGGACCACAACCGGTAAAACTAACGATTTTGCGCGGTCGTCCGGGATGATTTGAAACTCCGTTCGCAGCGTTCCCGAAGCTGGAAGCACGATCGAAACTTGGTTGGGCGCACACAACCGCTGGGTGCAAAACGATCCCACCCAGTTTGCGGGTAAGCCGCTTGCACGCAGGAAGACTCGCGTTCCGGGCTTTGCCGAAACGGAGACGGCATACTTGCGCGCGTTCGGCACGCTGCTTGGCAGTTGCGCCGATGCACCCCAAAGCGTCAACGCGGCGGTTAGTGCGTGAACCATTTTACTTCTTCGCGATCAAGGACTTAACGGTGGCCATCACATCGGCGTCTTGGCCTTCGCCGATCACGGTTTTGCGCAAGTTGCCCTGGCGGTCGAAAATCAACTGCGTCGGCCAGTACTGAATGCCGTATGCGTTCCACAGTGCGTTCTCGTTATCGAGCGTGACGGGCCACAAAATACCTTGCAACGCCAAATTCTGAACGACGTTGGAACGAACGCGCTCGTAGGGTGTCTCAGGAGTGTGAATTCCAATAATCTGGAGATCTTTGCGCGATGTATTGCGGTAGAGCGACTTAAGCTCAGGAACGACGTGCTTGCAATTGATGCACCCAAAGGTAAAGACGTCGACGATGACGACTTTGCCGTGAAGATCTGCAGGCGCGGGTTTAGCGCCCAGCCACTGCTGAGCGGAGAGCAGCGGTAAAAGCGATACCGCAAAGACCAGGGCGTTGAACATACAACATTCTCCTTGCCATTAGAAGACGTACGAGAACGCTTCTTGGATGCCTATTGCGCTGGGGCGCTGTCGTCTGCGCCGGCCTGCGCGCCCGCTTCGATTACGCCAGGCGTATCGACGTCGATACGCGCTGTCTTGCGATCGTAGCGCGTCTTGACCGTAAAAGCTTGCGACATCGCGTGCAGCCCGATCATAACTCGACCGCGTACGCGAAACGGTGCGCGATGCAGCGTCATCGGATTTCCGTTGAGAGTAGCCTTAGTATGCCCGACGCTAAAACGCAGCGTTTGATCCCCACGGATCACCTCGATCTCATCGGCCTTGCCGCCTTTATTTTGAAAGTGCGTATCCGCACCCAGCGCTTCAGCTACCGCGCGAAGCGGCACAAAGACTTCGTGATCTTGAGTGACCGGCGGCACATCCGTAACAACACTCTGGCCGTCGACGCGCAATTCGACCGGACGAGAAAACGCAAGCACCAGCGAGACCGCGAGTGCGATCAGCGCCGTCAGTGTTAATGTCTTCCATCCCGTCATTTTCAAACTCATGTCAACTGAATTTCGTGCTTATAGTCCGGATATTGTTCGGCGATAACTTTTTCGATTTCGAGGCGTAAGGCACCGAGCAGGCGCTCTTCTGGAAATGTCCCGACGAGCTCCCCTTTACGGTAGATTGCCCCTTTACCCTTACCGCCCGCAACGCCAACATCGGCCATCTTGGACTCGCCCGGACCGTTGACCACACATCCCATCACGGCGACTTTAACGGGCGCTGTGTATTCCTTGGCGATGGCCTCGACGCTACGGCCAAGCTCCAGTACGTCGATCTCCGCGCGACCGCACGATGGACAGGCGGTGATTTCAAAGCCCTTCTCACGCAGGCCGAGCGCTTTGAGAATACCCCAGCAGACCGGAATCTCTTCAACCGGATCGGCCGCCAGCGAAACACGCAGGGTGTCCCCGATACCTTCGAAGAGCAACAGGCCGAGGCCGAGCGACGATTTGATCGTTCCGTCACGCAACATCCCGGCTTCCGTAATACCCAGGTGCAGCGCGTACGGCGTCTCGCGCTCGGCCAGACGCTTATCCATCAAGCGATACGCAAAGACGGTGGTGAGCACGTCATGCGCCTTGAGTGAGATGATAATATCGGTATGCCCGAGGTCTTCGAGAATTTGCACGTGGCGCATTGCCGATTCGACCATTGCTTCGGGCGTGTGGCCCATCGTCTTCTCGAGGTCGGGTGCGAGCGAGCCCATGTTCACGCCGATGCGAATCGGCGTGCCGCGCTGGATTGCAAGCTCCACGACCTCTTTGGTCTTTGCGTAATCGCGAATGTTGCCGGGATTGAGACGCAGCTTAGCAACGCCGGCTTGGATCGCGGCAAGCGCCATACGGTGATCGAAATGAATGTCGGCGACGATCGGGACGGGCGAACGTTTAACGATATGAAGCAGACCTGCAGCATCACGCGCATCTTGCACGGTGCAACGGACGACTTCGCAGCCTTCCATTGCAAGCTCGTACACTTGCGTGAGGGTCTTCTCGTAATCCGCCGTATCGGTGGTTGTCATCGACTGCACGACGACCGGATGATCGCCGCCGATCCAAATGCCCTTGGCATCGGATTCGTCGTTCTTATTCTTGAGAAATACCGGTTTGGATTCCCGGCGCAGGCGGATCATCTTAGAATACGCCTTTTCCAGCGACGAGGTTCGAGATGTCGTGATAGGTCACGACGATCATGAGCAACATCAAGACGGCAAAGCCGGCGACGTGCACCAGTGCTTCTTTTTCGGGATCGACCGGCTTGCCGCGCAACATCTCGGCGATGATGAAAACCGCGCGCCCGCCGTCTAGCGCCGGGAACGGAAGCAAGTTGAAGACACCGAGCGTGAACGAAATGAGCGCCGCAAGTTGCAGATAAAGCGCCGGACCAAAGTCTTGATACGCCGCCGCCGCGCGTCCCATGCCGACGACACCCGTAACTTGCCCACCGTATTGACGCGGGTGAGAGATCAGCAAGCCTAGGCCGCCGACGGTTTGATCCCACATGTTGCGCATATCTGCGAGCGAACCCGTGAAGGCTTGCCCGATTCCCACGTGCACGATGACGGGGACTGGCTGAAAGCCGATGCAACCGAATTTCTTCGGATTGGGACCCGGACACAGCAGAGGTACGACGTCGACGGTGTACGGGACACCGTTATGCGAGAGAGCGATTTTTAAATGCTTACCGAGCGAGGTGTGAATTGTGTCGATTAGGCGGGTTCCGTTGGTCACGTCGGCGCCGTTGATGGACAGCACTTTATCGCCGACTTGCACGCCGGCTTTTTGCGCGGGCATGCCCGCAACCAGCGGCCCGACGATGGGCTGATTTGCGCTCTCGCTCTTCACACCGAAAATCACCGCAGCCATAAACAAAATCAAAAACGCGAGAATGAAGTTTGCAACGGGTCCGGCGACGATAATCGCAAGTCGCTGCCAAGTCGGCTTGGCTTGAAAATTATCGGAATCGTGCAAAGCGCCCGCGTGTGCTTCGAACTCGCGCTTCTGCCCGGCCTCGCTGGTTTTGCCGTCCTCGCCTTGCATCGCGCAATAGCCGCCTATGGGGAGCAGATTGATCGCATACGTCGTGCCGCTGCGAGGGCTCGTCCACTTCCAGAGTTTCGGTCCGAAGCCTACGGCGAATTCGTTGACCCGGACGCCGTAGCGGCGCGCCATTAAAAAATGTCCCAGCTCGTGGAGCACGACGAGAGCGGAGAGCGTGATCAAGAAGGTCAGCAACTTTTCCAGTTGGACGACCTCACTCATAAACGGACCGGTCATTATACCTCTATGCGAGTCTGCGATGCGTGGACCGCCTCAAGCGCGAGGATGCGCCCCCGGCGGTCCGCTTCACGGACGGATTCCAAAGTTAGTTCGGCAAAGCCGCCTGCCCCCATGGCATATTCGACGACCACGGGGATTTCCGCGAAGCCTATCTCACCTTTTACAAACGCTTCCACTGCGATTTCGTTTGCGGCTGAGAGGACCGCCGGGGCCGTTCCACCCCGCTCCGCAGCCTCGTATGCCAGGCGTACGCAAGGGAAACGCTCCGGGTCAGCCCTCTGAAAGTCATAACGCACCGCAGCCGCTTCGGGATGACCTCCCAGTGCCTGGAGCGGGTCCAGGGGCCGCCGGTCGTCTAACCGGTCCGGATAAGCG
>JACRUB010000058.1 GCA_014305015.1 Vulcanimicrobiota bacterium
GCGTAGGCCTTGTGTTTCCGCGAGAAAGTTGATCGTTTGACGCTGCGTGGCTGCGGCGGATGCAGCGCGCTCGACGTTCGCCGCCTCCGTGTTGACCAAACGGTGGATACGGTTTTTGGTTTCCTTGAGCGCGCGGATATCTTCCAGATGTAACAGCGCGCCGAAGGCGCCGATCGTGGAGAGCACCTGCGCGATCGCTTCGAAATCTTTGTAGTACAGAACGGGACGAGATTTGCGAACGGTCAGCTTGGGATCCGTTGCAATTGCGCGCAGCATCCAGGAGAGCCGCTGCGCGTGCGCCTCGCTCGGGAGCACGAATTCCAAGTGATACCCATGCGTTGCAGCCGAGAGCGACCCGCAGGCCAGAAATGAAGCGCGCACCTCCATGATGCGGTCGCATCTATGGCGCGGCTTGGCGGGAAAGCCTTGTAATACGGGGGGAATTCGGATTTCGTACGTGGGCGTGCGGTAGAGGCGTTTGCCGGCAACTTTGCGGATCGGATGCGCCTTGCGGTCCTCCAGTAACGACCAAAAAAGGCGGGCAACCGCGTTTCGCTGCGTTGCAAACGTGTCGTCCGGGCGTCCGCCGTAGAGCGCGAGCGCATGCGCAAGCGCCACGCGGCAGTGATCCGCATCCGGAAGATCGCGCGCGAGCGCGTCCTTTGTATCCGCGGAAAGCGCCCGAGCCACTAGATCCACTCCAACGGCTCGTCGCGCCGCTGATCGAGAATTTCATAGAGCTCGGCCGGCTTCACGCTGGGCGTCATGCGCAGCGGAACGTCTTTCACACGCACGGTTACGAAGCGCGTCGCGTAGTGAATTTCCAGCACGTCACCGGCCTTGACTTGATAGCCGGGCTTGACCGGCTTGCCGTCCTTTGTGATCCGTCCATGCTCGAGCGCTTCGTGCGCTTCCGAACGCCGCTTCGAGAGCCGGGAAACCTTCATGAATTTATCTAGCCTCATGCTGTGTCACCGTTTGAGCTTAAGCCTGTGCTGAGCCTGTCGAAGCAAAGGGTGGTTTCTTGCCTTCCAGGGACTCGCTATTGACATATTAACGATATATCGCTTACTATCGCGATATGAATTTTGAAGATCGCCCCTTTTTCCCTTGGCACCGGCACGGCCGCGGCCGGATGAAGCGCGGCTTGTTGCCCTTTCTGCTGCTCCATCTGCTCTCCGAACGGCCTCGGCACGGCTACGATTTCATGCGCGAGTTCAAAGAACGCGGCGGCCGTTTTCGTCCCGGGCCGGGTTCAATCTATCCAACCCTCTCCGCCCTCGAAGAATCGGGCTTCGTGAAAAGCCGCGATGAGGATGGAAAGCGCGTCTATGTCATCACCGAGGAGGGCATCGAACACATGAAGAGCCATGCCGGCGGGTTTGAAGGTGCCTTCGCGGATAATGAACACGAAGATCCGGCGACGCCCGTGCGCGATACGATGCATAAGCTGCATGCAGCCGTGCACCAGGCCGCACGCAGTACGCCCGAAACGGTAGAAAAAGTTCTTTCAATTCTCAACACTGCACGCAAAGAGATTTATACGCTGCTCGCAAACGAGTAGTGCATGGAAGTTACCGATCAAAACGCGGTACTAGACGAAGAGTTACCAAACAAGCAGCGCGCTCATTTCAATATCTTTGCCGACAAGCGGCCGATGTGGCAGATTCTGGCGTTGTTCCTCATCCCGCTCATGCTCAGCAACATCTTGCAGTCTGCGGGCCAGACGTTCAACAGTATCTTCGTGGGACGGATGCTCGGCGTGAACGCGCTCGCAGCGATCTCGGCGTTCTTCCCGATTTTCTTTTTGCTGTTTTCATTTTTGATCGGACTCTCGAGTGGGTCGACGGTGCTCATCGGCCAGACTTATGGGGCGCGCGATTTTCATAAGATGAAGCAAGTCACCGGCGTCACGCTTTTTATGGGCTTGGCGCTCGGCATCTTGGCGATGATCGTCGGCTTGATCTTCACGGACCGCCTGCTCATGCTCTTGGGCACGCCGGCCAACATCATGGCCGATACAATCAACTATTCACGCGTCATCTTGATCGCTTCGCCGCTGCTGTTCGTGTACTTGATTTACACCACGCTCATTCGCGGTACCGGCGATTCCACGACACCGTTTTACTTTTTAATCATTACCACCGTGCTTGGCATTGCCTTCACGCCGTTGTTCATTCGCGGTTGGTTGGGCATGCCGCAACTCGGCGTTACCTCCGCCGCGGTTGCGATGATTATCGCAAACACCATCGGTCTTGTTCTGATGATGATCTACCTGCGGCGGGTCGGCAATCCGCTCGCAATGGATTGGGAAATCATCCGTGACTTGAAATTCGATCCAAAGATTGCGCTGCAGATCATCAAAATCGGCCTTCCGACCGGGCTGCAGGTCATCATGGTTTCGCTGGCCGAGATTGCCGTGCTCTCGTTCGTGAACCGGTTCGGGTCGCATGCGACCGCAGCATATGGTGCGGTAAACCAGGTTGTCGGCTATGTGCAGTTTCCCGCAATTAGCATCGGCATCGCCGGCTCCATCTTTGCATCGCAGTGCATCGGTGCTGAGCGTAACGACAAGCTCAAGGACGTCATCCGCTCCGCCGTCGGACTGCAATACGCGATCGTTGGAACGCTGGTCGCACTCTGCTACATATTTGCGTGGAATATTCTGGGTTGGTTTCTTACCGACGCGGACACGCTTAATAAGGCGCATGGTTTGCTGATGATTACACTGTGGGGCTATCTGCTGTTCGGAAATTCCGCGGTTATCTCCGGCATCATGCGCGCGAGCGGCGCCGTATTATGGCCGACGCTCAACGGCATCTTCGCCATCTGGGCGATTGAAGTTCCGGTAGCCTATATTCTCATGCAAAAAATCGGACTCAACGGTATCTGGATCGGCTATCCGGTGTCGTTTGCGGTTGTGTTGATGTTGCAGTTTACGTACTACACGTTCTTTTGGAAGAAGCGCACGCACAAACGGCTAGTCTAGCTACCTTCGCTTTTTCTCTTTCGGCGTGACGCACGTGCCGGATGCGCGGCAGACGATAACCGGTTCATCCAGAACATCCGCGGCGCTTTCGTTCATTTCCGGGCGCGCCGCGATCACTTTGCGCGCTTCGAATTCCATGGTGCGCGACGTATTGCCAACCTTTGTTATGCGCCCTTCGGCTTCGATGTAGTCACCTGCGTAGACGGGCGCGAGAAACTCCACCTCGTCGTACGCGACGAAGAGGCCTTCGTCGCCATCCATCCGGATGAGCAACTCCGTTGCCACGTCCCCAAAAATGGCGAGCATGCGCGCTCCGTCAACCAAATTGCCGCCGTAGTGGGCGTCGTGGGCGCTCATGCGCAGCCGGATTAGGCTGCTTGGACTTTTGCTAATTGCCACAATTCCTCGAGTTCATCCAGCGACATGTCGACGAGCTGTTTGCCGTCTTTTTGAGCGTGTGCTTCCATGAAGGAGAAGCGCTTGTAGAATTTCTCATTGGCTTCGCGCATGGCGGTTTCGGCATCGATCCCGAGCGCGCGCGAGAGGTTAACCACCGTGAACAGCACGTCTCCCAGCTCTTCGCGAATGCGCGGATCGTCTTGCTTTTCCCGGCGTGCTTCGGCGAGTTCGGCCATCTCTTCGGCGAGCTTATCGACGATATCGCGCGCGCTTGCCCAATCGAATCCAACGCGCGCGGCCTTCTCTTGCATGCGCTGCCCGCGTTGCAAGGCGCCTAACTGTTTCGGAATGCCGTCGAGGCGGCTCTTGCGCGCTTTGCCGACGGCTTCTTCTGCCTTGAGCTGTTCCCAGTTTTTCCACTGAGCATCGACGTCTTCGACCACCGCATCTCCGAAGACATGCGGATGACGCCGGATCATCTTATTCGAGAGTCCGTCAACGACGTCGGCAACTGAGAACTTGCCGGTTTCTGTCGCAAGTTGCGAATGGAAAACGATTTGCAGCAGAAGGTCGCCGAGTTCGCCGCAAAGCTCCGCTTCGTTATCGCCCTCGATCGCTTCGACCACTTCGTATGTTTCTTCGATTAAGTACGGGATGAGCGTTCGGTGCGTTTGCTCGCGGTCCCACGGGCAAGAGCGCCGCAGACGAGCCATGATTTCGATGAGATCATCCCAGGTGTGATGCGAGGATGCGGGCGGCAACGGAACGAGCGGCATGTTGATCGCGGCCGACAGCGTTGCGCGCGGCATGCCGGGGATGATTTCGGTGCGCGCTCCACGCTTTTCAAGCGCCCGCAGCAAAAGCGGCAAACCCGCAAAGTCCGAGAGCGGATTACCGAGCACGCCGATGGCAAGATCAGCATCATCCATCTCATCCACGAAGCGTGTGATTTCATCGGCGCCGCCGCGGACGAAGAGCGACGGATCGCGCACCCGGTCGCGCATCGGTTTGATGCCTTGATCGGCAAGATACTTCGCGAGCTCCGGCGGAACGAGCAGCGTGACAGCGCGTCCGACGGCCTTCATCGCATCCAGACTGCCGAGCGTGAGCAATTCGGGGTCGCCCGGCCCGAGCCCAATGATCCGTACCAGCATCGTGCGTTCGCTTTCGCGATGGGAAAAGAAAAATCCCGAGGCGCAGGCGCCCCGGGATCTTACGAGTAGAGCAAGTTCTTACTTCGTCGGTGTGGCCGCGGGCGATGCTGCGGGTGCAGCCGGTGCCGCGCCAGCCGCGCCGGCTGCCGGTGACGGGAAGACATCGGCGAAGCGCTTGTCTTGTACGTCGATCTTTGCTTTGGCCATCAACGATTGCAAGAACGGCTGCACGAGCGGGCCCTCTTGCTGTTGGCGAAGCTGATCGGCGATCTGATCGTGGGCGCTCGCAAGCGTCGCTTTCGTGCCCGGAGTGCGTTCGAGCACCTGAATGATGTGATAGCCGAACGGCGATTTCACCGGTGCGCCGACCGCATTGAGCGGCTGCGACATCGCAGCCTTCTCAAAGCTCGGAACCATTTGTCCCGCGCGCGCTTGTCCGAGATCGCCGCCTTTCTCTTTGCTGCCCGGGTCTATCGAGTATTGCTTGGCAAGATCCTCAAACTTCGCGCCGCCCTTGAGCTTTTGCTCTATCATTTGCGCGGTCCGCACGTCGGATACCAAGATGTGGCGGGCGTGGTATTGCGCCGGCTTATCGAATGCGGCGTGATTCTTTTGGAAGAACTTGGCGATATCGGCATCGGACACGCGGATGTTCGAGCCGACCGCTTTATCGACGACGATATTGTCGCGAATAGCTTTCTTGACGTCTTCTTCGGTCATACCGCGCTGCTTGACGAGCTGATCGAAGTTTGCAACGCCGTACTGCGCTTTGAGCGCATCGAGCTTCTTGTTGACTTCAGCGTCGCTTACGTCGATTTTATTGTCGGTGGCATACTGTTCGAGAAGCATCGACTGTGCCATCTGGTTGAGCATACCTTTGGCGACCTGACTGCTTTCGAGTTTTGCATCGAAATCCGCCTTGCTAATCGCCTGGCCATTGACCGTCGCGACGCTCCCTCCGCTCGAACAGGCGGCCAGGGCGGCTGCCATGAGCAGGGTGAGGAATCCGGCAGCGATACGCTGAGCTTTCAGCATTCTTGAGCTCCAATATAAATTTAGGGATAGCAGTAAAATTCGCGAAGGGGACCCTCCGCAAACGTCCGCCATTTCTGGCTTTCTGCCCCTGCTCCTGCGCTGATTTGTTTCCTGGGAGATTGCTGAGGAGGCGACAGCGGGTCCGGCGGCTATCGTATCGCGCCGGCTGCACTCGGCGCGTAGGTGATACGATCAGGAGCGGTGCCGGACCCGCGTCGCATTCCTCAACGACATTCTACCGCGCTCCGTGACAA
>JACRUB010000038.1 GCA_014305015.1 Vulcanimicrobiota bacterium
CCTGGGTTTGCGACGGCGACATCGCAAGCAGAATGTACACAGTCTTCCCGCGATCAAAGGCCGCCGCCGCGACCGTGGCATCATCCCCAAGCCGCCCGCTTAATGGGCTGTTCGAGACCACTGCCTCTTCGCTCGCAGCAACGGGCGCGTCTTCGCTTGCGGCAAAAGAATGCGCACCGTGCAGGCTACGCGCAAATTGAACTTGCGCGTCATTATGCGCATCGACCGGCACCGGCGGAGGCGCGGCGACCGTTTGCGCGGGCGTAACCGACGATCGGCCGCTCAAATATCCGCTGCCAAGCGCCACGAGCGAGAACGCGATAACGATGAGGGAGAGCCACGTCCGCATGAAAGGGTTACCTGATCAGCGCGCGAGATCGTCCACTCATTGCCCAAACGAGCGCAATGAGCAAGAAATTTGCGACAAGCGAACTGCCACCATAGGACATGAACGGCAGCGTTATTCCGGTCAGCGTAAAGAGCCCGATCACTCCGCCGACGATTATGAAGACTTGAAATCCAATAATGCATGCGAGGCCGATGGCAAGCAATCGCGTGTAGAGATCCGGTTGCATCTGCGCGATGCGCAACACTCGCCAAACAAGCGCAAGATACAGCAGCAGTAAGATGACGGCACCGATGGCGCCGAACTCTTCACTCCACGCCGCATAGATATAATCGGTATACACTTCGGGAATAAATCCGGGATGCCCCATCCGATACCCCGTCCCAAGTAAACCGCCCGCCGCGAGCGAGTAGTATCCTTGGCTGGCCTGAAAGCCCGCCCCGAGCGGATCGGCGAATGGGTTATGCCACACAGCAATGCGCCTCTGCACGTACGCAAAGTGATGGATCGCCCAATACGCGGCCATTCCAAAAATCGTCATGCTGCCGAGAATAAGGTCGAAGCGCCTCGTTGCGACATACAAGATCGCCGCAAAGGTTGCCAGCAGCAAGGTCGCCATTCCCAAATCGCGTTCGAACACCAGAATCGCCATGGACAGGCCCCAGCCGATAAAGAGCGGCCCAAGATACTTCAGATTGGCACGAATTGACCACGGTTTCGCGTGCGCGATAACGTCAGCCGTTTCCGCCAAATATGCGGCGAGGAAAAACACGATGAAGAGCTTGATTAATTCGATCGGTTCGTATTGCACGGGCCCGATGCGAATCCAGAGCTTGGCCCCGTTGACTTCTTGTCCGAAGAGCGCAAGCAAAACGAACAACAAAATTGATCCGAGAACCCACACGTACTTATAAGACGCGAGCGTTCGAAATTTTGAGAATGCCGGGCCTGCTGCGATCGCGAGCCCTAGTGAAATGAGAAGCCACAGTTGCTGCTTGTGCGCGTGCTCCGGCGAGAGGCGCGCGAGCATCGTTAGCCCGAGTGCAGAAATGATGATGGCAATTGCCGGAAGCATATCGTCGCGCTGGGAGTCCGTGGGTTGCCACGAAACCCACGCAATCCCAAGGACCGCGAGAACCAGCAACAGCCAACCCGGTCCAAGCGAACCGGCCGGCGCCATATGGAGTAAGAATGCAGCAATCAAGAGCGCCACGAAAATGGGCGCTAAGCGGCGGATCCACATTGCGGTCACGAAATCAGCAGGATGCCTAAAGCAAAAACAACGCCCGCAACGATCTGGCCAACCGTGAGCGCAGGCAAATGCGGAATATGTGCATCGGCATGATCGATGGGAGAGACCGGAATGACCGCCATCGTGCGGTCGCCGAATTCCATCGGCGTTTGCCCGTGCAATAACCACGCGGAAAGCGCCCGGCGGTCTTCAAACCCGGCCAGACGTTTATTTGAGAGGACGATCGAGTCGCCGGCCGAGGCGCGGAAACTGCAGACACTGAGTTCCACATGAGGCGCCGAACCCAGCGCGCGCGTTAAAATCGGCGGATGCGCGCTTACCGCAACTGCACGGCCGACCGGCACATCAAACGTGTACGAGTCGTCTTTGGTGAGCGAGATCATGTAGCCGCCGCGAGAAAGATAAGCCGCAGTATTTCCGAGATGCGCGAGATAGGCGCGTTCGCGGGCGAGCAAAATAAGCGTGAGCGATGCACCGCAAGTGACGTAATCCTCGTGCGACGCGCTACGCAAATACAACTGCGTGTTTAGGCGCGAAAAGAGCGAGACGAGGAGTTGCGTCACAACTTTGGGGCGTTCGAGCTGGGCGGCAAAACGCGGATTGCGCGACTTTGCAAGAAGGGCTGCGTGCAGTTGAGTAAGCGCGGCCTCTTCAATGCGCACCCCGTCGACCGAACCAAACCCATCGCAGACCGCAAACGCGCGCACGCCGGAGCCCAGCGTTTCCGCCATGCACCGCCGCCGCTCTCCGCTTATGGTCAGTTCCACGTTCTGCTTCCTAAGAATACAATTCGGGCGGATCCAACGTCGATCCGATCGCCGGGCCGCAGTTCTATACTTTCCCTGATTGGCTGTCCATTTAAAGTGGTTCCGTTGCTACTTTGCAGATCCGTGATGAACACCACTGCGCCGTCGCTCTCAAAGCGAGCGTGACGGCGGCTAACCTCCGGATCCATTACGAGTAAGTCCGCGTCCGTGGCGCGTCCCACGACTAGCGGACAGAGGCCTTCGACACGGCGGCTGCGGCCCCGCTCGATTACCTCGAGCTCGATCGCGAGGGGGCGGTCAGGCGAGGCGGACGGGGCGAGCGCCCGGCCCCCTCGTAACGCAAAAACGGCAAAAGCCGCCAGCGCCAGGACGGCCTCGACCGAACCGGCCCGCATCGCTGCGGCAAAGGTCACGAGGGCACTTCTTCAAACCGCAACGATGTATTGCCGAGCGTGATAACACTGCCGCCGTGCAGAGGCACACGGCCGCTCACCTTGCGACCGTCGATGAGCGTACCGTTCGTAGAATCCAGATCGACGAGCGTCGCTTGGTCTTTTTGGGCTTCGATGCGCGCATGCTGGCGCGAAACGCGTGGATCCCCGAGAACAATATCATTGCTTTTGTTGCGCCCGATGGAGATTTGATCTTTGAGCGGGTACACCGCATCAACCGGGAGCCCGCGCACCATGCGCAAGCAAAACGTTTTCGCGCTAAGGACATCTGCCGCTTTCGCGACTACCGGTTCCGCAGACTCCTCAGCGGCCGACGCATCGATCTCGACAGCGCCCGCGACAATGGCGGCCTCTTCGCGAAGCCGCACAACGACCGGCGGGGAGAGCGTGATCGACACGAGGCGCGCCATATCCTCGAGCAGCGCCGCCCATTCCTCTTCCAAATAGAGCTGATGCGGCTTGAGGCGGTCATAGTCTTCCGAGTTTACGCGCACGGTATAGCGCGAAGGTGCAAAGGCGCGGTCGCCTTCGTGCGTTGTGCGCGCCTCCATGGTGGAAACAAGTTTGCGTGCGATGTGCGCGGGCTCGAGATCGCTTGGAAATGTGCGCGCGAATGTCTGCTCGATAAAGGCAGCACATGCTTCCTCGATGCGAGCGAACCAGCTCATGCGCCGCGCTCGAGCCTCGCGATATAAAATCCATCGCGGCCGTCGATCCCCGGCGGGATGACAACGTCACCGGAGGCGCTGAGCATTTCCTCGTACCGGCCCGGAATGAGTCCGCGAGAAAAGTTGTTTCGCGATAAGAAGGCTTCCACTATATCGTCGCTTTCGCGCGGATCCGTCGAGCAGACCGCATAAATCAATACGCCGCCCGGATGCAAATGTGACGCTGCTTGCTCGAGAAGGCTGCGTTGCAGTTCGGCCAAACGGGCACCGTCTTCTGCTGCTTTGCGCCAGCGCGCTTCTGGATGGCGTCCGAACGTCCCGGTTCCCGAACACGGCGCATCCAAGATGACACGCTCGAAGAAGTCATCGACCACCGGCTGCGTAGCATCCCCGATCACGACAGCGGCCGCGATTCCGCCGGCCTCCAATCGTTTTTGTAACACTGCCGCTTTTCGCGAGTCTTTTTCGACACACGTTAGGCGGCCCTCACCTCCGAGTCGTGACCCTTCTTGCAACGCTTTGTTGCCGCGGCCGCTGCACAGATCCAACAGCGACTCGCCGGACTGCGGATTCATAACATCGACGGGCATTGCGGCGGATTCACTATGCACGACCCAGGCACCGGCGGCATCGCTCTCGTTGCTTTGCGCGTATGCCGCGTTCTGCAACAAGAGTGTATCTTCGACAAACCTCGAGCGGTTCGTTTGGATCCCCTTGCCGGCAAACGTTTTCTCGACCGCTTCGAGATCGGTGCGAAGCGCGTTGATGGAAACCGCTGCTCGCGCCGGCGCGTTCATCCCTTCGAGCATCTCTTCGAGACGGTCCCCACCGAAACGAGCGCGCCACTGTTTTACGATCCACGTCGGAAACGAGTGTTTGATGCCAAGGTAGTCGTCAGTATCCTTAAATGCTTGCGCTTGGGGTGCCTCCGGTTTATCGCGCAAAAATCCGCGCAACACGGCGTTCACCAGCCCGGCGGTTCCTCGATGCCCGAATTTCTTTGCAAGGCCGACGTATTCACTGACGACGGCGTGTTCCGGCGAGCGCATGAAGAGCAATTCGTAAATGGCCAAGTGCAAGATTTCGTTGATGACCGGAGGCAGCGCTTTGTCGCGCTTCTCGATGTACGGGTGCAAATACCACTCGGTCAGGCGACGCATCTTGATCGCGCCGTAGGCGAGTTCCGTTGCGAACCCGCGATCTCGTGCATCGACGCTGATCTTGCGCAGATGGTAGTTGAGCGATTCTTGCGCCGTGCGGCGCTGAGCCGGTTCAAGATTGAAGACGTCGCGCACCACGGCGAGCCCAACGGTACGGGCGCTCATTTGGCTTGTTTGTCCTGGATTTCGCGGCGATAATATTCATACCCCGATTCCCGGGGCTTGCCGGGTGAGGTCAGTTCTAAAATGGCGACCGCGTCATCGCCACATTTGACGGTCAGCATCTGCGCTCCGGTGCTTAGCGCGATATGACCGGGCAACGCAGGCTCTTGGGGCAACGGCCACACGACACGCTGCGCGGCAAAGATTTTAGCCGGCATCCCGTTGAGCTCCGCGCGTGCCGCCGGACGCGGAGAATACGCTCGCACCATATTTACGAGAGAAACGGCATTCCGGCCCCAATCGATGCGCAAGTCTTCTTTCTTGATGGGTTTTGTTATCGATGGTTCACCCGTTTGGGGGCGCATAGTGAGGGTTCTACCCTTGGTTTGCTCCAAAGTCTTTGCGAGCAGGTTTGCGCCGTGTTCCGCAAGGCGGTCATGGAGCGCGCCATAATGTTCTTGCGGAAAAATCGCGATGCGTTCTTGCAGCACGATCGGTCCCGTGTCCATGCCGGCGTCCATCATCATGATCGTAACGCCCGTCTCTGTGTCTCCGTTGAGGAGAGCCGTCTGTATTGGGGTTGCACCGCGATACTTTGGCAGCAAGCTTGGGTGCACGTTGAGTGCACCGAGCTTCGGCATCTCGAGCAACGCAGCCGGCAGAATCTTCCCGTACGATGCCAGCGCAAAAAGATCGTACTGCTCGCCGGCGTGTTCTTGCACGAAGGTCTTGAGCGACGTTGGTTGGTGAACCGGGATACCGAGTTCGAGCGCCGCTTTCTTCACGGGGGTCGGCGTGAGTTTTTGACCGCGACCTGCAGGGCGGTCGGGTTGCGTTACTACTCCCGCCAATTCTGTTGCCTGCGCGACCGCGCGCAAACTCGGAACGGCGAACTCGCTCGTTCCAAAAAACAGGGTTCTAACGCGAGGCTCCGGCTTGGACTTCTTCGATCTCGGCGTGTGGCGCGTTGACTCCCGATT
>JACRUB010000025.1 GCA_014305015.1 Vulcanimicrobiota bacterium
GTGAAAAAGGTAAAATCATCGATGTGAAAGTTTTCAGCCGCGAAGCCGGCGACGAGCTTTCGCCCGGTGTCAACCATTTGGTTCGCGTCTACGTCGCGCAGAAGCGTAAGATTCTGCAAGGCGACAAGATGGCGGGACGCCACGGTAACAAGGGCGTCATCGCAAAGGTTCTGCCCGAAGAAGATATGCCGTACATGGAAAACGGAGCACCCGTTGACATCGTACTCAATCCGCTCGGCGTACCATCCCGTATGAACCTCGGACAGATCATGGAGACGCATCTTGGCTGGGCGGCGGAAGTGCTCGGAATGCACATCGCAACGCCGGTCTTCGATGGTGCGCACGCAGAAGACATCGCGGAATGGCTGCAAGATGCAGGCTTGCCGGCAGATGGAAAAACGTGGCTGCGCGACGGTCGCACGGGCGAGCGTTTCAGCCGTCCGATTACCGTCGGTCAAATCTACATGCTCAAACTCGCTCACTTGGTGGACGACAAGATTCACGCGCGTTCGACCGGCCCGTACTCGATGATCACGCAGCAACCGCTGGGTGGCAAGGCGCAGTTCGGCGGCCAGCGCTTCGGTGAAATGGAAGTCTGGGCACTCGAAGCATACGGCGCAGCGTACACGCTGCAAGAGTTGCTGACAGTGAAATCAGACGACGTAGTCGGCCGTGTAAAAACCTACGAAGCGATCGTCAAGGGCGAGAACGTCATGGAACCAGGCGTGCCGGAATCCTTCAAGGTCTTGATCAAAGAACTTCAATCGCTTGCGCTCGACGTCAAAGTGTTGACGGAGAATCGCGAAGAGATCGAAATCAAGATCAGCGACGACGACATGGGCGAACGCGCGCAAGAAATCGGCTTGCTGATGGGCGATGAAGATCCGCGCCTCACACAAACAGCCGCTGCTCAGCGTGAAGCTGAAGCACAGCGTCTGGCTGCTGCAGTTGTCCCGCTCGAGGGCGAAGCTGCACTCGAAGTCGTGGACGAAGAGGAAGAGGAAGAGATCGACGATTCCAAACCCATCGCAACCGGCCCGCTGGGCGGCGCGATGAGCACGGCCGAAGTCGAGACTCAAGTTCCGGGCGCTCGCGGTTTGGTGGACGACCTCGAAGTCGACGATCTTGCGGCTGAGGACGAAGTCGTCGAGGACGACGAAGAGGACGAAGGCTATCAACTCGAAGAGGAAGAGGAAGACGACACCGAGGAGCCCGCGGGCTTCGAGGACGAGGAGACCTCTCCCCTAGCCACCGCTCCTGACGAAGAGTTCTAATCCTTCCCTTCGACCAGCTCAGGGCAGGCAGGCCCCGGAGAATCCGGGGCCTGTTCTTAATCTAACTCGGGAATGGAGGGCCTAGTTTTTGCCCATCTTGCGTTGTAGGCTAGGCAAGCGCAAGGAAGATCCCGACGGTTTTTTCCGACATTGCAAGGGGTGCCTTCGATCGTAGTAGGTAATACCAGCTACCAAGGTGGGCACAACAACTATGACCATGCAAGCCGTCAAGGGTGTAACAACGACGAACCGGTGGATCGCAAATCTACCGAATCGATCACGCTCGCTCTTGCTCGAGGCTACCAAGCCCCAAGAGCTCGCACTGCGCACCGCAGTTCACGAAGTCGGACAAATTTCGCCGTCCATCTATTTTCCGCATACCGCTGTTTTCTCAATGATCGTCTGTATGACAGACGGAAAAACGGTAGAGGCAAACATGGTCGGCAGCGAAGGCTTTGTGCCGGTCGCCACAACGGTGCTGCCGTTCTCAAATACGATTAAGACCATCGTGCAAGTCGGAGGTGAGGCGCTCGTGATTGATGCGGGAGATTTTGCGGACCTTGTGAAATCCTATTCCGACATCGCACGGCTTCGCGAACGCTATCTGGCTGCGACCTACGACTGCATCATGCAAAGCGCGGCGTGCAACGCAGTGCATTCAGTGCGCGCGCGCTGCGCCCGTTGGCTTATGGCGCTGATGGATCGCACGCAGTCGCAAGATATCAACGTCATTCACCAAGTGCTTGCGGAGACATTGGGCGCAAGCCGCCCACGCGTTACCGAGATTCTCGCCACCCTGCAAAATGACGGGTATTTGGAGTTGCAGCGTGCGACATTGCGCATTTTGAATGTGGAAGGCCTGCGGGGCGCGGCCTGTGAGTGCTACGGAATCATCAAGCGCGAAATCGATCAATTTCCGAGCCGGCGGATCTAGCTCTCTTCCGGAGTTCTGCGGAGCGTAGCGCCTTTTTGGCGTAGCGCACTTTCCCATCCCCGGCGTGGCTCGTGAGCAAGAAACTCGCGAAGCGCAATTTCGATGATGGAGCTTTCGCTAACATCTTGCTCGAATGCCAGGCGTTTGAGCCGCAGGCCGATCTCTTGCGACACGTTGATGGAGAGTTTGCGCAAGGCGGACTTGCGATCGCTTCGGCGGCCGGTGGTGCTCATGCTTGCCTGGTTCTTTCGGGACGTTCCGGCGTCGGACCGCTTTTTTTGGGCTTTGCGATCCAAAGCTGTTAGACGGGGGCAAACTCGTGTGGGCACTCGGCCTGATTGTGCTTCATCACAGCGTACTCGAAGGTGCGGTCTTCATCGATGTCACGGTCCACCGGCAGCATCTTGCCGCAGTACGTGCATATATATTTCACCCGTTTGTCCTCCATGTTAGGTTTCCGGCGAGCGGTGGGTAGAAGTCAAGATGATGAACGAGACGCTGGATTTTGCGAGAAAAAATCGGTTGCTCAACGAGTTGAGCGACGATGCCCTCTTGCGTTTGCTTGAGAACCATAGCTTTTTGACGTTGCGGCAGAAAGCGGTCTTGAACGAGCCCGGCGACGCAATTGAGTGCGCCTATTTTCCGGTAACTGCTGTGGTTTCGTGGCTCGCCGAGATGCGCAACGGCAAACGTTCCGAGATCATGACGTTCGGATGTGAAGGAATGGCGGGGATTGCGGCAGCCTTCGACGGCAAACAGGGCGCGATAACTGCGATTGTGCAGCACGAGGGGAGCGCAATTGTTGTTCCTGCGGATCACTTGAAAGCTGTTTTGGCGAAAGATCCGGATACCGCGATGGTCCTTTACCGGTATGCCAGTAGTTTGATGAACATCATCGCGCAAAATTCCGCCTGCAACCGGTTGCACGATCTTTCCGAGCGCTGCGCCAAATGGCTGCTGCTTATGCACGACCGGGTGCAGACCGACGAACTTCCGATCGACCAACAATTGCTCGCCGATATGCTCGGGGCACGCCGTCAAAGTATTAGCGCCACGACGGGCTTGTTGCAAGATGCCGGACTGATCAAGCGCCGGCGTTCGCGCACAATCATTACGGATCGCGCGGGACTTGAAAAGGCCTCGTGCGAGTGTTATCCGCTCATTGCATCCGAAGCAGTGCCGTACGGTGCGGTTGGCGACGCGCAACTTGCGGTTCGCTCGGAGGCACACGCCTGGTTTCATGCCATCCATGCGAATAACGATGGCACAGGCTCTCGAGACGGTCGATAAGCTACGCGACATTGGCGCTATCAGGCAGCTACGCGTACGGTAAAGTCGAGGTCAGCGCGAAGGCTACAGCGACCCGGATTAAGCGCTGGTTCCGAATCAACCCTGAAGGGCGTCCAGTATGTGTCAGCTTCCTGTCATTGCAACCTAAATCGCTTGAGGACCCCCGCTCGATGTGCTAGGGTAAAAGGACCTCTGAGAACGCGCTGAACTTAGGGGTGCAGCAAGGGAAAACCCGGCGAATCATATCGTCGGGCTTTTCTTTTGGCTCGGTTAACTTACTCTTTACATTACGGGTTGAGCGCCAGATTTCGGGCCAGCCGTGCCTTCAATTCGTACGCTAGAATCGGGTGCCTGGCGCGGGCCTGCGGGAAGGGGCGGAACGGCACGATGTCTGTCAGTTGGGCGGCCATGCCGGCGCAGAACGTCTTCGAATAGCGCGTTGCGCTCTCGTCGCGGTGGGCTTTGCAGACTTCGGAGAGACCGCCGTAACGGGCCATCTCGACGAGCAGCCCAACCTGATCCACGGAAACTCGCGAAAATGATTGTATCTGCGCGCTTGGCACGGTTCCCGTGGTAGCGACCGCATGCTGGAAAGTTGAGTCGAAGCGTAGGATCATGGTACGCGTATCCGCAAGCGTAAAAGCGCGCTCGCTAGAGACGTCCGCCGCCGAGAGGGCGGTGCGCCGATCGTCGAGACCGTCAGGTCGAGCCGGATTCAGGTGCAGGACCCGATACGAACCATGCACTTCGCCTTTTCGCGAATGAAGCGTGAGCAGCTCGACATTCTGCGGGGTGACGGCTGCATAGGTGCCCTCAATGCTGGGAGACGCCAGCGCAATCGCGCCGGTAAGGCTGAAGATGGCCGCGCTGAACAGACGCGCCCAAACGGACGGCTGGGATTTTCGCATGATTCACCTTTGGGAAACGCTTGGTAGCTGAGTTATTCCCGCGTAATTGGCGCATAACAAGACGCCTGAGGAAACTTCGTTGAAGATGCTAGCGAGTGGTTGAATGGGGTATAAGAGGCCGCATGATTACTGAACTGCCGCTTGAGACCTATGGGAAGAATAAACTCCTGGCGTCCCTGCCGCAATCATCACGCGAACGGCTCGCGCCGCATCTGCAATTGCGCGAATTGCCCCACAAGTTTGTCGTGCACGAACCATATGCCGAAGTTGGCGAGATTTACTTTCCGCTGTCCGGCGTGATTTCGTGGATCGTAACAATGAAAGACGGCAATATGGCCGAAGCCATGACGATTGGCAATGAGGGCGTCGCGGGCATTTCCGTTGCGCTCGGAGGCCAGCGCGGTTCGACTGCATCGATTGTGCAAGCACCGGGTCTCGCCTTAACAATCCCAACGGCGAAATTTCTACAGCTCTTAGATGAAGATCGCGGACTCTTTCGCGTAATGCAGCATTATGCCAACGTCTTAATCAATGTTATATCGCAATGCGCCGCTTGCAATCGTTTGCACGAAGTAACCGAACGCTGCGCGCGGTGGCTGCTCATGATGCAGGATCGCGCCGAAAGCGACGAGTTCACGCTTGTGCAAGAATTTCTGGCGGACATGCTGGGCGTGCGCCGCCCAAGCGTGAGCGTCTGCGCCTCGATCTTACAGCGTGCGGGTCTAATTTCGTATAGGCGTGGCAAGGTGCGCGTGACGGATCGTGCGGGTTTGGAGTCTGCCGCATGCGAGTGTTACGCGATTATCGCGGCCGAATATTTAGAGATGATTAAGGAGTTAAAGAAGCTGCAAGCAGACGCTCAATAAGAGCGATATGCAGCGCGTCGTAGCGAAATACCGTGCACCCCGTTACACCGCCCCGCCTTTAGGGTATTCGCTTCACGGCAGGCTCGTTACGGGTAGGAGGTAACATGGACCGCGCAACATACCTTTTGCCGATAAAGTCCGATGTGCTCGAGAATACGAACGAGCTGACGGCCTATCTTCGGTTCCTCTCCAGCGTTGTCGACATTGTTATCGTCGATGGTTCCGACGGGCCCGTCTTCGCATCGCACGCGTCTGAATGGTCGGGGCTCGCGCTTCACATTGCCCCCGATCCTTCCGTTCCCGGCCTGAACGGCAAGGCTCGCGGTGTCCTTTCCGGGCTGCGCAGGATCGTAAGCGAAAAAATCATCATAGCGGATGACGACGTGCGATATGATGAGCGGTCCATCTGGTTAGTCCTTGAGGCGTTGAGCTCTTACGACGTGGTGAGGCCGCAGAATTACTTCGCACCGCGTACCTGGCATACGTTACTGGATTCGGGGCGAACCCTACTAAAC
>JACRUB010000146.1:0-4114 GCA_014305015.1 Vulcanimicrobiota bacterium
ATGACGCAAGAAGAAGCCTGGAAGCGCGGACAATCCGTTGTTTACACGGATGATTACAACGAGCTCAAAGATGCGGACGTCGTGATTGAAGCGGTCTTCGAGAATATGGATGTCAAAAAGCAAGTCTTCCAGAAACTCGACGGTATCTGCAAACCGGAAGCAATTCTCGCTTCGAATACGTCGACGCTCGATATCGACGAGATGGCTTCGGTCACGAAGCGTCCCGACAAGTTTGTCGGCCTGCATTTCTTTGCGCCGGCAAATATCATGAAGCTGATCGAAATCGTGCGCGGCAAAGAAACATCCGCTAATACGCTTGCCACCTCGATCAAACTTGGCAAGACACTGCGCAAGGTCGCCGTTGTTTCCGCTAATGCTTTCGGGTTTATAGGCAATCGGATGCTCTTCGATTATGCGCGCGAAGCGATGGCACTCGCCGAAGAGGGCGTTTCGCCGCACCGCATCGATAAAGTCATGAAAGGCTTCGGCTTTGCGATGGGACCGTTCACGATGTTTGACCTCTCGGGCCTTGACGTGTTTTGGCACATTCAGCAAGCGCGTCCGGATACGAAGGGCCGCAGCAACATCGTGGACCGCATGTATCAAGAAAAACGCATCGGCCAGAAGAACGGACTCGGCTTCTACAAATACGAGAAGGGCAACCGCGAGCCGATTCGCGATGAAAACGCCGAGAAGCTCATTGCGGAAGAGGCGGCTAAAGCCGGCATCAAGCCGCGCGAGGTGACCGACGCCGAAATCATCAAGCGTTTGGTCTACGCGCTCATCAATGTCGGCGCAAATCTCTTGCGCGACGAAGTGGCCCTGCGTCCCGGCGACATCGATATCGTCTATATCTACGGGTACGGTTTCCCGCCGCACCACGGCGGCCCGATGTGGTACGCCGATGAAGTCGGCGTCAAGAACGTCTACGACGACATCTGCAAATTCCAGGCGGAGTTCGGCGATCAGTGGACGCCTTCGCCACTGCTTAAAGAGATTGCCGGGAAGAACGGCACCTTTGCTCGTTATAAAACTCAGGAGTTGGCTCATGCGTGAGGCGGCAATCGTCTCGGCAGCGCGCACGCCGATCGGTCGCGCATTTCGTGGTGCCTTCAACCAAACACCAAGTGCCACCATGGCCGGGCACGTCATCAAGCACGCTGTGGAGCGCGCAAAGATCGATCCGTCCGAAGTTGAGGACGTCATCATCGGGTGCGGCCTACCCGAAGGTGCGAGCGGCAACAACCTAGGCCGCACGTCAGCACTGCGCGCGGGGCTGCCCGTGCGCGTCGCAGGCACAACCGTTAACCGCTATTGCGCGTCCGGATTGCAGGCGATCTCGATTGGTGCTCAGCGCGTGATCGTGGACGGCTCCGATGTCATAGTTGCGGGTGGCGCGGAGTCGATTAGCATGGTTCAAAATAGTATGAACATGTCGGGATTTACCGAGGAGTGGCTGCTGCGCCACGAACCGGATCTTTACGAACCGATGCTGCAAACCGCGGACTACGTAGCCAAGAAGTACAGAGTCTCGCGCGAAGCGCAAGAGGAGTATGCGCTGCAAAGCCAACAGCGCACCGCAGCCGCACAAGCAGCAGGCGCATTCGATGTGGAGATCGTTGCACTCCCGAGCTTCAAGTACGTCGAGAACGAAGAAACCGGCCGCGTCATTGAGGAGTATGTAACGCTCGGCAAAGACGAAGGGAATCGCGCGGATACCACGCTCGAAGGGCTCTCAAAGCTCAAAGGCGTGATCGACCCAAAATCCACGATCACCGCCGGAAATTCATCGCAACTGTCCGACGGGGCAGGCGCAGTCGTCATCATGGATTCGAAGCTTGCGGAAAAACGCGGGTTGCAACCGCTCGGCTTTTATCGCGGCATGGTTGTCGTTGGATGCGAACCCGGTGAAATGGGAATCGGTCCTGTCCTCGCGATTCCGGAATTACTCAGGCGGCACAACCTCAAGATCGACGACATCGGTCTATGGGAACTCAACGAAGCGTTTGCCGTGCAAACCGTGTACTGCCGCGACAAGCTGGGCATTCCGAACGATCGCTTCAACGTCAGCGGCGGCGCAATCTCGATTGGCCACCCGTACGGTCTGAGCGGTACGCGCATGGTGATGCATGGCTTAATCGAGGGCAAGAAACGCGGCGCGAAACACATTGTCGTAACGATGTGCGTCGGCGGCGGTATGGGCGCGGCGGGACTTTTCGAAGTCGCTTAGGCTATCCGGCCCGGTTCCGACAAAAATCGAGGCTGAAATGGCCTCCATAGAGAGAAGATAGCCGGGCTATGACGACCAGTTCAACCAATTCGACCAACGGAACGAAAACCCGCACCGAGACCGACTCGATGGGCGCGGTTGCCGTTCCCGTAGATAAGTATTACGGCGCGCAAGCCGCGCGCTCGCTGCACAATTTCGATATCGGCGACGGCATGACGCCTCGCGACGTGATGCCGCGCCAAATCATCAAGGCGATGGGTACGCTGAAAAAAGCTGCAGCGCTCGTGAACAACGACCTCGGCAAACTCGACAAAGAAAAAACCGACCTCATCGTGCGCGCTGCCGATGAAGTGATCTCCGGAAAACTTGCGGACCACTTTCCCCTGCGCGTGTGGCAAACGGGCTCGGGCACGCAGACCAACATGAATGTTAACGAAGTTATCTCCAACCGCGCGATCGAACTCGCCGGCGGCGAGATGGGGTCCAAGAAGCCCGTGCATCCGAACGATCACGTGAACATGTCGCAATCGTCCAACGACACGTTCCCGACGGCCATGCACATGGCGGCCGCCGAAGCGATGGTGGACATGCTTCCTTCGGTTAAGGAACTTCGCGATGCGCTGGATGCCAAGGCAAAACAGTGGAACGACATCGTCAAGGTCGGGCGCACGCATCTTCAGGATGCAACGCCGCTTACGCTCGGCCAAGAATTCTCCGGCTACGTCTCGCAGCTCGACCGCGCGATGGCGGCAAGCAAAGAGGCACTGGGCCACATCTACGATCTCGCCATCGGCGGCACGGCCGTTGGTACCGGGCTCAATGCGCACCCAGAATTCGGCGAGCGCACCGCGAAGAAGATCGCCGAGCTCACGAGCTTAGCGTTCCGCTCGCATCCAAATAAATTCGCAGCGCTTGCGTCGCACGACGACTTTGTCTTTGCCTCGGGCGCACTCAAGATGCTCGCCGCGGCGCTGATGAAGATCGCAAACGACATTCGCTGGCTGGGGTCCGGCCCGCGCGCGGGCATCGGTGAGCTCTCGCTTCCCGAAAACGAGCCGGGTAGTTCGATCATGCCGGGCAAGGTCAATCCCACTCAGTCCGAAGCGATGACGATGGTTTGCGTTCAAGTGTACGGCAACGATACGGCGATCAGTTTTGGCGCATCGCAGGGCAACTTTGAACTGAACGTCTTCAACCCGGTCATGATCTACAATTTCTTGCACTCAACCACGCTGCTACGCGATGCGTGCCGAATGTTCCGCATGCACGCAATTGAAGGCCTTACCGCAAACGAAGATATCATCAAGAAGTACCTCGATGAGTCGCTCATGGTCGTCACCGCGCTCTCGCCGCACATCGGCTACGACAAGTCCGCCGAGATTGCCAAACATGCGCACAAGAACAAATCAACGCTCAAAGAAGCCGCGCTTGCGCTCGGCCACGTCAGTTCGGAAGACTTCGATAAGTTCGTGGTTCCCAAAGAAATGACGTATCCGAAGTAACGAAAGGCGCAAATCGTCAAACAAGGCGACCATGCTACGGGTAGCTAAATCGGAAAGACGATGCCTGAAATGAACGAGCGGCTACGGCAATACCTGGCGAAGGCCCAGGCTGCGCCGATGGAGCTGGCTCCTCAGAATCGAAAAGAGGTGAGTGAAGCACGCTCTGCCTCGCATGGTTTCTTGGAAACGATGGAAAAGCGCCGCACAATCCGGCAATTTTCGAGCGAGCCGGTGCCTTGGGTTCTTATTGAAAACGCGGTCCGCACTGCGATGACTGCCCCAAGCGGCGCTAATCAGCAACCCTGGACGTATGTTGTCGTCTCCGATGCGGAAACGAAAGTGAAGCTCCGCGAAGCGATCGAAGTCGAAGAACGCGAAACAT
>JACRUB010000146.1:4214-5786 GCA_014305015.1 Vulcanimicrobiota bacterium
GCGGAAACGAAAGTGAAGCTCCGCGAAGCGATCGAAGTCGAAGAACGCGAAACATACGCAAAACGCGCGTCTGATGAATGGCTCGATGCCCTGGCACCACTGGGCACCGACTGGCATAAGGAACACATCACGGCGGCTCCGTATCTGGCGATCGTCTTTGCACAGACGTACGGCTTCACGGTGGGCGATGGATCCGCACGAAAGGTCAAACATTATTACGTGCAAGAGTCCGTCGGAATTTCCGTTGGCTTTTTTCTCGCAAGCCTTACCGCCGCAGGGCTCTCGACGCTCACCCACACGCCAAACCCAATGGGTTTCCTTCGCGAACTGCTACATCGGCCGGAAAATGAACGCGCATTCGTTGTTATTCCCATTGGATACGCGGCAGCGGATGCGCGAGTACCGAAAATCAAGAAAAAGCATCTCGATCAGGTGCTCATACGAGACGCTGCTTGCGGGTGAAAACGCCCGCCTATCAGACCGATCAAGCAAAGCGCGGCGGCGTCACAATGGTCTCGTAGTGTGCAGATCGTTCTAGCCAGGGACGCCGCGTTTCTCGATGCCCGGGAAGATCTCGCCCAGCAATAAATCCTGATAGGCCTGCGCGTTCTGCGGTGCTGTCCAACCGCGCCAAATTCTGGTCACTATGCAGACTAAAACGGGGTAATCAAAACCACGGTTGCGGCTATGGCGCTCTGCTGAAGGTAATTTGGAGTGAGTGCCGCGGAGCGGAAGCCTTATTCCGGGTTCCGGAATGCCAGAGGTGACCGTTAAAAACAACGGCGTGACCCGCCGGGCATTCAACAAGAGTCTGTCCGGAATATTCGGCATCAGGAGTCACGAGCGTTTGTATTTTCGGCAGCCGATGAGATCCGGGAATGAGCCGCGTCGGGCCGTTGTTTTTGGTGAAGTCCACTAAGGCCAGGATCGCGGTCGCAACTTGAAACGGCTCGCTTGTAACCGGTGCACCGAAATCATTGTGCAACATTTGTGCGCCGTAGCCGGGTAAGGGCGCACGGTAATGCATGCGCGCGGCAACGGCCTTCGGGCCGACGACGTGTTCGACGGCTGCAAGCAGCTGGGGTGTCAGAATCGCATCGAAGACCGGTGCCGCGCCGAGGAGATTCCGCTGCAGATGAAGCGTGCTGCCGCCGTGCACCGGCAATTCCTCGCGCTCCATTGCGAGCAACTCGGAGATCAGCGATTGCGCTTGCGCAATGCGCGCGCCATCAAGTATGGGACCGAGCAGAACAAATCCCGAGGATGTCAGATGATCGCGCTGTGCCTCACTAAGCACGGGCTCCTTCGTAATCGGTGTTCGCGATGTACGCTTTGTGCCGGAGAAATGTAAAAATCCCGTCAGTAAAGGGCTCGCCGAGACCTTTCCTGCTCGTGCAAGCAAACGCGTGTTTGTGTGTTATGTCGGGCATGCGGAATTCGTCATAGCAAGCAAGGTTGCCAGCCGCTAGGATGTCGCAATGCGTAAAACATTTTTGGTCCTCGCCCTCGCCGCCGCACTCGCGGCTCCGGTCGCGGCGGTAGCAAACACCGTCGATGCCTCGCTGGTTCCGG
>JACRUB010000159.1 GCA_014305015.1 Vulcanimicrobiota bacterium
AAGCCTCGCGATTCCCGGAGTCGCTGCCGCAAAGCGTTTCGGTGCACCGTTTACGTGGAGTGTTACATTTGTCGCGATCCTCGCGGCTGCAGGTGCATTCGGCGTCGCACTTGCGTTTATGCATCCTCCGGGGGCTCTCGCGGGGGTTCCGGTCTTCTTGGAACGCCTGCATCTTGGTGCGATCGTTTCCGGGATGCTTACCGGTGCGTCGGCTCCACTGCTGGGACTCTTCTTGGCAACGGTTGCGCTCATCGTCGGAGCATATTATTGCGCACTCGATCTGTATCCGGAGTTGTACGAAGCCTCGCTCAGCAGCTTCGAGCACGCGAGCCGGCTGCGCGCTTTTGGGCGCGGCCGCTCGACGGAGAAATATCAACTCCGGTCAACCGGCGCAAGTCACACCGCGCTCTCAGGCGGCTGGACGATCGTCTGGAAAGAGTGGCTCGGTTTCCGGCGCAGCCCGTCGTCGCGATTCACCGTAGTGGTGAGTGTGCTCTTCATCGTTGCCGCGGGCGTTGCCGGCCGGATGCTCGGCGCAATGAAAGAGCCGGAAGCGCTCTTTATCGGCGTAGCCCTGCCTGCTTTTACGATGTCGATCTTGGTGATGATGATGACCACCGTTTCCCTTGCATCCGATTTGCGCAAACCGATTTGGTGGCTCGGCCCCGATACGTTGCGTATGCGCCTTTATGCATGGATCGTTTCAATTACGTGGCGCATGAGCGCAATTTTATTTTTTGCTCTTGCTGCCTACGCGGTGATCTCGGCAAGCGTCCTTCGCGTCCCGTGGTTTCTCGCGCTCGCAGTTTTGATGCCGCTGACACTGCGTGCGGTGTCCCTAGCAACATATGCAATACTTCCCGCGCCTGCGGATCAACGCGGTCCGCTGGCGATCCTGCGAGTGTTCATCATGCTCGCGATGTTTCTACCGCCGGCGATCGCCTATTTCGCGGCAGCCTTTTTGTTGCGAAACCTGGGTGCTGAGATTGCAGCGTTGCTGCTGGTTTCGGTTCTACAAATCGCCGGCTTGGTCGAGTTCGCGTCCTGGCGCATGAACGGAGCTGGGTCCAGCTTCGCCCTCGCCGAACAAAGCGCATAGACGGCGGAACGCTTCACACGATGCCGAATCAAGCAAACGTGTCTGCAACCCCCGGCTGGATGGTCCTAAC
Source organism: Vulcanimicrobiota bacterium (assembly GCA_014305015.1). Classification (GTDB taxonomy): domain Bacteria; phylum Vulcanimicrobiota; class Vulcanimicrobiia; order Vulcanimicrobiales; family Vulcanimicrobiaceae; genus JACRUB01. Next base: position 1,170 of record JACRUB010000159.1, read on the forward strand.
GCGCAAAGCGGCGGAAGTCGCAGGCCTCGCCGTTTTGTCGCGCTTGCTTGAGAAACCACGTCCAAGCAAGCCACAACTCGTGGCGCCGGCGTCTTTTGAAATGCCCGCAACCCCTGCTTTCATCAGCGAGATTGTGGATGCACAGGCACACTTTCACCGGGCGCAGCTCCCTGAAGGCAGCTATCTCTTCGTGGGATTCTACTCCGATGGCCGGGTTCGTCTAGCCGCGCCGGAAGGGCGTCGCTTCTCCGGGATTATGATGGACCAGCGAGCGGTGATTGCGGATTTGCGTGAAGATGTGTCTTTTGAAATGGGTGTTGCGGTGCACGCACATGCCGATGATTTATTGATGCTTGAGATGGATGGCGGCCCGTGGGACGGGCAAACGCTGCAGTGTGAAACGGTATGATGAATACGCTCGACCGGCTTGAGACCACACTGCGCGTTAAAGGCGGCTCGCGTCTGGAAGGTTCGGTAGAAACGCACGGCGCGAAGAATTCCGCGCTGCCGATTATGGCCGCGGCACTCCTGGCAAAAGGCAAAGTCATTTTGCATCGCGTTCCGCGCATTACCGACGTTTCCGTCATGTGGTCGCTGCTCGAAGCCCTGGGCGCCCGCCTGCGCTATGAAGGCAACGGCACCGTCATCATCGATTCCTCAAACGTCAACAGCTACAAGGCTCCTTACACGCTTGTGCGTAAGCTCGCGGCATCGTTTGATTTAGTTGGACCACTGCTTGGACGATTCGGACGCGCGGAGGTTCCGCTTCCCGGCGGCTGCGTGCTCGGCACGCGCGCAACCGATATGCACGAACAGGCGTTTCGCGCTCTCGGCGCCGATGTGAAAAACGCGCACGGTTATCTGATTGCGACGGCAAAAAAGAAAAAATTGCACGGCGGCGATATCGAGTTTCGCATGCCAAGCGTCGGAGCAACGAAGAATGCGTTGCTTGCGGCGGTAATCTCCGAAGGCACGACAACACTTCGGAATGTTGCAATGGAACCCGAAGTTGCCGATCTCGCCGCATTCCTCAATGCAATGGGTGCCAAAGTGCAAGGCGCCGGTTCGGACACGATCGTGATCGAAGGCGTCAAAGAGTTGCACGGAGTCGAGCACACGATTATTCCCGACCGCATCGTAACCGGTACGCTGATGTTCTGCGGCGCCATCACGCGGGGCGATGTGACCATTACGAAATGCGATCCAAATCATCTGCATGCGGTCATGCTCAAACTCGAAGAGTGCGGCGTAAAAACCACCCACGGTGATGATTGGATTCGGCTCCAGGCCGGCAACGTCAAGGGCGGCACGGATATTCTAACGGCGCCGTATCCCGGTTTCCCGACCGATTTGCAGCCGCAAGCCGTTTCGTTCTTTACGACCGCTCCCGGGACGAGTGTGGTCGAAGAGTCGATCTTCAACGCGCGCTTCTCGTATGTAAACGAGTTGGCGCGCATGGGCGCCGATGTTAGGGTGGCGATGGAGTCGAACTCGGCACTCATTAAAGGCGTCCCCTCCCTTTCGGGTGCACCTGTGGAAGCACCGGATATCCGCGCTGGGGCGGCCCTTGTCGTGGCGGGCCTCGCAGCGCAGGGTGAGACCGAAATCATCGGTCTCGAGTACATCGACCGCGGGTACGAGCGTTTCGAAGAAATGCTCTCGACGCTGGGCGGCCAGGTCCAGCGTTCAAGCGGCGTGACGCCCCTCACGGAACCAACCGGACTTTTTGAAACAAGCGCGTATCCTACGACCCGGGTGCGGGCAAAAGAATAGTAAGTTAACAGGAGCAGGCTTTGGATATCGGGATCGACCTTGGAACGGCCAACGTGCTCGTTCATGTCAAGGGTAAGGGCATTGTGTTACGCGAGCCTTCAGTCGTTGCAAAAGACACGGTGACCGGGCGTACGATCGCCGTTGGTGAAGAAGCGCGCCAAATGCTCGGAAAAACGCCTGGACACATTCAGGCGATTCGTCCGCTACGCGACGGCGTGATTGCAGACTTCGAAGTAACCGAAGCAATGCTCAGCTACTTTATCAAAAAAGTCACTAAGAACCGTTCGTTCTTTTCAAGTTTGTTCAAGCCGAAGCCGAATGTCGTGATTTGCGTTCCTGCGGAAATTACGAGCGTTGAAGAACGCGCCGTTCGCGATGCCGCAAAACTCGCGGGTGCTCGCAACGTGGACATTATCGAAGAACCGATGGCCGCTGCAATCGGCGCCGGACTACCGATCGACGGACCCTCAGGAAGCATGGTTGTCGATATCGGCGGCGGCACGACGGACGTTGCCGTTATTTCGCTCGGTGGAATTGTTGTTTCGCAATCGTTGCGCGTCGCTGGAAACAAACTGGATGAAGCGATCATCCGCTACATTCGCCGCGTCTACAATTTAATGATTGGCGAACGCACGGCCGAAGAAGTTAAAATCAAAATCGGTTCGGCCTACCGTTTAGAGAGCGAGCTCGCGATGGAAATTCGCGGGCGCGACTTGATCAACGGTTTGCCGAAGACCGTCAAGATCACGAGCGAAGAGATTCGCGAAGCGCTCTCTGAGCCGGTCGGTTCGATCGTTGAAGCGGTCAAGTCTGTACTCGAGAAAACCCCGCCGGAACTCGCTGCCGACATCATCGATCGCGGCGTCATTCTCACGGGGGGCGGGGCGCTGCTGCGCGGCCTCGATAGACTGCTAGCCGAAGTTTGCGGCATCCCCGTGATCATCGCCGATGATCCGCTGTCCTGCGTTGCGCTCGGGACGGGCATGAGAGTCCGCGTTTAGACCGTCCCGGCTGCCGGTAACGTCGCAGCTGAAAACCGCTAGAAAAACCACATCCGTGTGGTTTTTCTGCTTTAGCGCATTTTCGGAAAAACAAAGTTTCGAAGCTACCATCCTAGTAGGTCCGAAAATGTCGCAAATTTTCTGCTGGAATGTTCCGGCACCGTGCCCGTCAAACCCAAAGCGGGTGAGGACGCACGGTGGGTAAGCCGAGTATTAATTTTGTGTTGCATGCGCATTTGCCGTGGCTCAAGGGTGCCGGACGGTGGCCCTTTGGCGAAGAGTGGCTCTACCAGTGCATGCTCGATACGTACTTGCCGTTGCTCGATTTGCTCGCGCGCTTGCGTACCGGTGGAATTCGGGGCTCGATCACGATGGGTATTACGCCGGTGCTCATCGAGATGTTGCGCGACGGCGCGCTGGTTGCGGGTTTCGATGCGTATCTCGATTCGCGAATCGAGCTTTTAGAAGAAGATATCGTTTTGTTCGGCACGGGAGATGCGGCGCTGCGGCAGCTTGCGATTGGGGCAAGGGCAGCTATTCAGAACATGCGCAAGCACTGGCGCGAAAAGTATAATCGCGATCTTATCAGCGGATTTCGAGAGTTTGCGCAGAGCGGCGATATTGAAATTATGACGAGCGCCGCGACGCATGCTTACTTGCCGCTCTTGGATTCTGGGAATGCGGTTGAAGCGCAGTTGGCCACCGGGATTGAGATCACGGCCGAGGCATTTGGGAAAAGGCCAACCGGTGTGTGGTTGCCGGAATGCGGCTTTGATCCCAGCGTTATTCCGATCCTCGAGCGGCTCGGAATAGAGTTCTTGTACGCCGACGAGCGCGCGACTCATAATCTCACGCCGGACGTCGACCGTCCCTTTTTGTATCCCAATTCAAAGGTTGCCTACTTCGTGCGCCACCCGATGGCTCGTGGCGAATTGATGGATACGGACCTGGGCTATCCGGGCAATTCGTGGTATCGCGAATTTTATAAGCGCCACAACAATTCGGGCATGCGCTACTGGCGCGTGACGTCCAAGAATGCGAGCTTGAGCGAAAAAGAGCCGTATGAGGCGGCTCGCGCCCTCGAACAAATCCGTTTGCACGCGGCCGACTTCGCCAAAAAAATCGAAGCGCTCAAGAACGAAAGCAGCCAAGCCTATTTGACGTTCACTTTTGACGCCGAGCTCTTTGGACATTGGTGGGGAGAAGGAATTTTGTGGTTGGAAGAAACCTTGGTGCAGTTACAGCATGATCAAACCGCTGACTTTCTTTCCCCTTCAGAATATCTGGCATCGCATGCGCGGCCGGAAGAGCTTGCGCTGCCGCGTTCATCGTGGGGTGTCGGCGGCGACGATCGCATATGGTCCAATCCAAAAACCGGCGACTATTGGAACACGGTGCGCTCGGCGCAGCGCCGGTTCGAAGAACTTAGCAATTTCGCCGATGTGGATTCCCCGCTCTATCTCCAAGCGGCCCGCGAATTATTTTTGCTCCAGAGTAGCGATTGGCCGTTCATGATTTCGAACCAAGCGGCAGACGGGTATCCAATGGAACGCATCCAGATGCACGCGAGCCGCTTCCATGAGTGCGCTGCAGCGTTGGGCGAAGAGCCTGCCAATCAGGAAATCATCGATGCAGCGCTGGAAAGCGATACGCTTTTTGAACGTTTGAATCTGGTCGCGTTCCGCAAAACGGCTGAGCGCGCGTGAACGTTTCTGCGCGTATCGACGCCCGCGTGGAGAGCGTTGAACGCGTCGCCGATGAAGTCGCGCAAGTCATCTACGGGGGCGGTACTGTTATTTTTCCGACCGA
>JACRUB010000193.1:0-3767 GCA_014305015.1 Vulcanimicrobiota bacterium
GCTCCCGAAAGATCTGCGCCGTTAAAATTCGCACCCGCAAAATCCATTCCCGATGCATGAATGTTGCGCAGATCCATCCCGTGGAAATCGGCGTGCGAAAAATCGCATCCGCCGCATTGCGTTAGCCACGTACGCAATTGGGTCTGGTCAAGCTGTTGCGCGGTGACGCCGCTGCACCCGCTAATATGCGCGCGATCAAAACGCGCACCAGAGATGTCCGCTCCCTTGAGGTCGCAGCCGCTCATTTCTGCGCCCGAAAAATTCGCATTGTGAAGATTAGCGTGCGAAAAATTGGCTCCGGCAAGATGGGCATTCGAAAAATTTGTTCCTTCCAAATTTGCGTTGGAAAATTCCGCCCCGATGAAGGAACGGCGGCTCATGTCTTTTCCGGCCCAGTTTACGCCTTTGAACGAGCAACCGGTGCAGCTAAACCCCCCGTTGTTGGCGCCGATGGTTTGCGGAATAGTAATGTGCTGACCCGGAACGTGGACGTGTATGGCCGGCACGTGGACGGCAATGTTCTGTTCCGGAACGTTCACGTTGATCTCCGGAATATCGACGGCCGCTCCATCGCCAGAGGCACGCGCATGCCGCGGCGTCAACGGGATGTGCGCGATCGGCGCCAATTGACCGAACACATGCGGGGGCTGCTTAGGTAGTTCCGGGCGAGACTTGACTTTGTTAACGATAATGTTCTTGCGTAGTGGTTTCGCGGGCACCGGCGGCGCGCTCGGCGTTGCCTTTGCGAGCGCGGGAACCGCGGGCACAGCCGGAACCACCTTCGGAGCGACCTGTTTGTGATGCGTGACGAGCGCGATGCCGTGCGAAACCGTGTGCGATACCTTTGCAACCGTTGATGAAGCTGATTCTGTCGTGTACGCAATCACGGGCGTTACGACATTTGCGAGCACGAAGAATCCGACGAGCGCAAGCACAACTACGCCGGGGACACCGTAAGAAATGTTGACGCGGGCATTGCGGTGCTTATTGAGCAGCCGCTCGATGCGAATCGAGATGCCTTTGCGCGTCACGAAGACGCCGGGTGCGGCGAGCGGCCGGTGGGGCCAGGAAGTCAGTTCGGCCATTCTCGTTAAGCAGGTGGCATACGGACGCACATCGCCGGTGAGCGAGAGCACCCAATCATCGCAGGCGACTTCACGTTCGAGATCGAGCTGCGATCCGACAAAGCGGATAGCGGGATTGAAAAAGAATAACGTCTGCGCGAATCGCTGAACCGAATTGGTCCAGTCATCTCCGCAGTGGAGATGCGCGAGTTCATGCAAGCTGATGCGGTCGAGTTCGCCCGCGGAGAGTTCTTGGAGCAAGTGCTGCGGCAAGAGAATCATCGAATCGAAAAGACCGACGGCAACCGGAACTTCTATGCGTTCGGAAACGCAGATCCGGACTTCGCGCGCATTTCCATAAGCGGCCTTGACCCAGCGTCCATTTGGTCGCGGAATTCAACGGGGAGCGGAAGCGAATCGCGTTTGAGCCGCTCGAGCGACATGAGATCGATCGCGAGCCGAACGCCGATGATTACCGCGCTTAGAAGCCAGAGGCCGAAAAGCACCGTAGCAAGCCAGGACGGGAAGAGCAACCGGAGCCGCTCGGGCGCGCGAAAGGAAGGCGTTTGGATTGGGACGCCGGCGTGCCGGGTCGTCGCCCTCGACGGCTGCGCGGCGTGCTGCACCGGACGCACGGCGGTAGCGGTTGGGACATTGGAGCTGACGGCTTGTTGTTGGGGCGCGCCGATGAACGTTGTTTGCGGGAGCGTCGTGACGATCGGCAACAGCACAGCCGCGACCATCGTCACAAGCCAACTGAAATATCGCGTGCTGGCATTGGTGTTGCGCAAGAAGCGTAGCAACAGCCAAACCGCAAAAACAAGAATCGCGTCTTCCCAGATGCTATTGAGGATGATCGCGACGATAAAGCGCGACATGCTTTCCACGTGCGGCAACCAGGCAGTCATTATTTTTCGTCCTCGTAACGCTCGATGAGCTCTTTGAGGCGTTCGATCTCAGAATGGTCGAGGTTTTTGTTCTCGACCAATTTGAGAGCAAGCGCGCCCGGCGAATCGCCGAAAAAGCGGTTCAGCAGTTGGCTGACCGCGCTGGAGGATGCTTCCTCACGTTTGACGACCGGAATATAGACGTACGCGCGGCCATCTTCTTCGTGCCGCACGTAGCCTTTCTGCTCGAGAATGCGCATGGTAGTCAGGACGGTATTGTACGCGATCGGCGGTGGTGGCAAAGCACCCGTAACCTCCGCAATAGTTGCGCGCTCTTTCTCCCAGAGCACATCCATAAGCCGAAGCTCGGCCTCCGTTAAGGTTTGCGATTTCTTGCGTGCCATGGGACCCCTCCACTACTAATTCTTTAATAGAGACTATAACGGACGGAACTTCGGTTGTCAACTAATTTCTTAATAGGGCTTGGTTCTGCAGGTTCTTGTGTTAGAATGGTCTCTAAAAGCGGCGGGCGCTTGCCCGTTTCTGATAGCCCGACCGGAGGTCAGTTTGAATCGGACGTTTTTTGCCATGGCCGCACTCGCCTTCGCCTTGTTTGCGGCGCCGGCTGTAGCCCAGACCACCGCCCCTGCCGAACCGACGCCAGCGCCGAGCTCCCGGCCGTCCCAGCAAGTCGAAATGAGCATTGACTACGTCTTTGACGGCCACGCTTCACTGCGTGCCGGTATGAAGCAGATCTACAACCGCAAAGACGGCGGGGGCTCAGTCTATTTTGGTGAGGACTTCGGCTTCTTTCACTCTACCTGCGGATCGAGAGCCTTCTGCAACAACGTTGGCGGTCACGACACCGACTTGCGCTTGGGTTTTCAGGTCGCAGAACCCGACATTTTCATCGCCATCGGTTCGGGCAACTTTGCCGGCAACGGCGCATCCTTCAGCGGCATCGGTTTCGGCATCGAGAAAGTGCCGCGCGGCGAGAAACCCTTCGAACCATACGCTTCACTCTTTCTCTATCCGAGCGCGAGCGGTTCGTACTCCTGCCCGGTGACCACGGCGCCATGTTACGCCGGTCCGGTCGGATCGACAACCGACTTTCGGATCATGCGCTACTCACTCGGTGGGCACTTTGATCTCAAAGGCCCGTTCTTTGCCGACGCCGGTTATGCAGGGGACTTCGGCTATCCCAACACGCAGAGCCCGCTTTCACCGCAGACGTTTACGCATAACGGTTTGTATCTCGGGCTCGGCCTTAAGCTGTAAGCAGTTTCTTAGACGGACGCATTCGCGACGTCGAGCGATTCCAGTTCCTGTTTTTCTTGCGTCGATATCACTTTTTGCAGATCGAGTAAGATGATCAGCCGATCTGCCACCTTGCCGACGCCGGAGATATACTCCGTGCCGACGCCGGCGATCATCTCCGGCGCTTCTTCCACATTCTCGATCGGAAGGTTGAGCACTTCGGAGACGCTATCAACGATGATGCCGACGCGCTTGCCTGCAATCTCCGTCACGACGATGCGGGTGTTTTTTGTATGCTCTGCGCGCGCCATCCCGAAGCGCGTGCGCAAATCGATAATTGGAATGAGCTGTCCGCGAAGATTGATCACGCCTTCCATGAAATGCGGCGCCCGCGGAACGTGCGTAATATCCACCATGCGAATGATTTCTTGCACCTGTGAGATATCCACGCCGTACTCTTCGTTGCCCAAATGGAACGAGACGACTTGAATCTTTTCACCGGAAAACTGCTGTTGCTCTTTGCGGTCCATGGTTGACATTGTTTTCAAAGCCCCTCCGG
>JACRUB010000193.1:3867-5727 GCA_014305015.1 Vulcanimicrobiota bacterium
AGACTCCACTGAATTCGGCGCGCGCAATCTTGCCGCCCGCGTACGCTTCGCTCACGAGCGAATGCACGTCGATAATAAGTGAGATCGAGCCGTTTCCAAGGATGGTCGCACCCGAGATACCCGGGATACGTCCAATCACGTCGGAGAGCGGCTTAATGACGATTTCTTGCTCGCCTTGGAACGAATCAACAACTAGACCGACTTGGCGTCCTTGCAACCCGACGATGACGATCATCACCTTATCTGGGTCGCGCGGCGCATCGAGCTCGAAGAAATCGGCGACCCGCACGAGCGGAACGACTTGACCGCGCAGCGTGATCACTTCGTTGCCGTGCACGGTGCGAACGTCTTTCATTTCGACACGCTGCGACTCGATAACGCTATCGAGCGGAATCGAATAGAGTTCATCGCGCACGCGCACGAGGAGTGCCTGGATAATCGCGAGCGTAAGCGGCAGCTTCATAGTAAAGGTCGTACCGGCACCTGGCTCCGTGTCGACATCGAAGACGCCTTTAAGCCGTGAGATATTCTTCTTAACAACATCCATGCCGACACCACGCCCGCTAACGTCGGAGATCGTTTCGGCAGTTGAGAACCCCGGCGTGAAGATCAGCTCGATAATCTCGCGATCCGTCGGCCGGTCGTCGGTCGACATGAGGCCCTGCTTGATGCCGCGCTCGCGCACTTTTTGCAAATCGATGCCACCGCCGTCATCGGAGACTTCAATGATGATCTGGTTGCCTTCGTGATATGCATTGAGCGAGATCGTCCCCTGGCGCGGCTTTCCGCGCTTGACGCGCGTATCGGGATCTTCAAGGCCATGATCGACGCAATTACGTAACAGATGCATGAGCGGCTCGCCCACTTCATCCACGATGGTCTTATCGAGATCCGTTTCGGCGCCGGATATTTTGAGCTGAACTTCCTTGCCGCGCGCTTTCGCAATGTCGCGAATCAGACGCGGGAAGCGGTCAAACACCTGTCCGATGGGAACCATCCGGACCTTCATGATCGACTCTTGAATTTCATTGGTCGTGCGTGCCAAGAGTGCGGAGCTGTCGGCTAAGTCTTTTGCGAGCGGCGCCAACAGGTCGCGTGCACCGTTGACGTGCTTCTCTTTCATCGAGCGGTCGAGCGTCGATGCAATGTCCGAGATGCGCGTGCGGTTAATGACTAGCTCACCGACCAGGTTGAGTAGCAGGTCGAGACGCTCGATATCGACCCGGATCGTCTGATGGGCGCTCGTGCGTTTTTGCGCAGGTTTCTCGCCGTTCTTCGGAACCTCGATCGCCGCGTCCGGTGCCACGATCTCTGCGGCGGTTTCCAGAATTTCGGCCGGCGCCGTCTCGTCCGGCGGCACGTACACGGCCTGTTCTTTCGCAAGCTTTTCGGCAAGCAGACGTTCGACTTCGGCTTCAAAGGCCTCGATATCCGTCACACTTACATTCTCAGCCGCCGCTTCGGCATCAAACGAGGTTTCCTCACCGTGCGCGCCTTCAATTAAGGAAGACGTCTGCTCGTACACTGCTACGAACGAATCGAGACGCTCCAAATACTGACCGACGCCCTGCGGCGCATCGGTTCCGTCAATGGCATTTCCGATCAGATCGGTAAGAAAATCGCGCCCTGAGAACAAGATGTCGACCGCACCCTCAGAGAGCGGCATGCGATCCTTGCGCAGCAAATCGCACAAGTTTTCCAACTTATGCGCGAGCGTCTGCACTTCGGTAAACTGCAACATTCCCGCGCTGCCCTTGACCGTGTGCAGCGCGCGAAAGAGTGAGTTCATCGTTTCCTGATCTGCCCGCCCCGTATCGATGAACTCTTCCAACCGAAGCAAATCCGAATCGATCTGCTGCA
>JACRUB010000171.1 GCA_014305015.1 Vulcanimicrobiota bacterium
GGCTGGATCGAACTCGGTGGCTCGTGAATTGTGCATCCCAACGTGTTTCGCAATTTGAAGTACGATCCCGATGTCATCTCCGGCTGGGCCTTCGGTTTCGGCATCGAGCGCATCGCGCTCAAGCGTTACGACATCGACGACATCCGCCGCTTCTTCGAAAACGACCCAAACTTCCTAAGGCAACTCGCCTAATGCGCGTTCCAATATCATGGTTGCGGCAGTTCGTTGACCTTCCCGTTGATCCGCAAAAGATCGCCGACACGCTGGCGCTCATCGGTTTCCCCGTTGATGCAATTGAAAAGCGCCCGCCACTCTCGGGCGTCGTCGTCGGCAAAATTACGGAGCTCGAAAAGCATCCGAATGCCGATCGCTTGCAGATCGGCACGATCGACATTGGACTACGCCAGCCGCTGAAAATTGCGACTGCTGCCACCAATGTTGCCGTGGGGCAAATCATCCCGGTTGCCATGATCGGCGCGCAGTTGCCGCACCTCAAAATTGAAAAGCGCAAAATGCGCGGATTTGAATCCGAAGGCATGATGATTTCCGCCGAAGAGCTCGCGCTGCCGGGTGAGTGGTTCGAAGACGGCATCATGCAAATGGATTCCGACACGCTGCTCGGCGAGGACGTCATCAAGCTCTTCCATCTGGAGGACGCTGTACTCGACGTCGACATCACGACCAATCGTCCCGATGCAATGTCGGTCACCGGCCTCGCGCGCGAACTTGCTGCTCGCTTGGGCAAAGAGTTGCGCTTGCCGGCGGAACTTCAATCAACTGCCGTCCGCGTAACCAGCAAAGACGTAGATTCGGAGAATGATCGCGAAGCGCCGGTTGTTGTTTTGGAATCCAAAGATGCGACGCGCTTTGTGGTACAACGGTTTACGAACGTCACTGTCGGGGTCTCACCGCTGTGGATGCGCATTCGCCTTGCGCTGGCGGGACAGCGTCCTATCAACAACATCGTCGACATTTCGAATTATGTGATGCTCGAAGTCGGGCAACCGCTGCACTTTTACGACGCCTCGAAGATTTCAGGAAACCGCCTCATCGCCCGCGATGCGATCGAGGGCGAGAAACTGACGACCCTCGACGACGTCAAACACGATCTGGCCCCGAGCGATCTCGTCATTGCCGACAAGGACGAGGTTCAGGGATTCGCCGGCCTCAAAGGCGGCAAGAGCAGCGAGGTAACGGAGTCAACGATTTCGATCGTCCTCGAAGCCGCGAATTACCACGGACCGCGTATCCGGCGCATGAGTGCAGCGCACGGTTTTCGCACCGACGCATCTTCCCGCCACGAGAAAACGCTGGCGCCTGTTTTCACCGATCTCGGTGCCGCGCGCGCCGCCGCACTCCTCATACGCGAAGGTGCAACCGCGTACGCGCCGCAGGCCTTTGGTGCAGAGATCCAACCCGAGGCCGCGATCGACTTTCCAGTCCGCGACGTCAAACGGTTGCTCGGATTCGAGCTCCCTTCCAAAACGATTAGCAAACACCTGAGCGCGCTGGGATTTTCAGCGCGCGAAGATTCGGCCGAGCGTCTCCAAGTGGTACCGCCGCTTTGGCGGCGTGACGTTTCCATACCGGCAGACGTCGTGGAAGAAATCGCGCGCATGGCCGGATACGATAACGTACCGAGCGTGATTCCCGCGATTCCGGCGCACGATATTCCCAGCCGCGCCTTCAATCTCGAACGCAATCTCGCGACGACATTGCGTGGGCTCGGCTATCACGAAATTATTTCGTACTCATTGCACGGGCCGCAAATGCGCCAAAAATTTGCAGAAGCGGGAATAAAACCCAGCGCGGAATCCGTCGAAGTTCTCAACCCGCTCTCCGAGGAGCAAAAATATCTACGGTATGCGCTTGGGCCCGGGATGCTTCAGTACTTCTCGGGCAAAAACGAGCCGTTCAAGATTTTTGAAATCGGACACATTTTCCCCAAGGTCGAAGGGCACATGGAAGAGATCCCCGTCCTCGGCTTTGCGTTCACCGCCGGGCCGCTCGACGAACCCGGGTCGAAAGATTCGCATTTTCTGCGCCTTAAGGGCGATGCCGAAGCGATGATTTTGGAGACAACCGGCCGGCGCGCGGAGGTGACGCCTGACAAGCGCACCGGCATGCATCCCGGCAAGACCGCGGTCTTGATGGTTGACGGCAAAGAAGTCACCTATATAGGGCAAGCGGATCCGCGCATCGCCCACGTGTACGATATCCGGCTGCCACTCTATTTTGCTAGCATGTATTTGGAGCGTCTCCCCGATCCGGTCGTCAAAGGATTCGTGCCGCCATCGCGCTTTCCATCGACTTCGCGCGATCTTGCTCTCGTTGTCGGACTCGAAGTTCTGGCCAAATCGATCGAGCAAACGATCGAGCACGCGGCCGGTAAGCTTTGCAAAAGCGTGCGCGTTTTTGACGAGTACCGCGGCAAGCAAGTCCCTGCGAATAAAAAGAGTCTTGCGACGCGTATCGTCTTGCAGCGCGACGATGCAACTATTACCGACGCCGAGGCGGACGAGGCCGTTGCAAGAGCGCTCAAGGCGCTGGAAACCGAACTCGGCGCAACGTTGCGGACCTAGCGCGCGTGTCGTTCGCGCCGGTTTGGCCCGATTTGGTTATCGCGGTGATCGTCCTCATTGCGGCGCTCAAGGGACTGCGGCGCGGCTTTATCTCGGAGCTTGCCGGAGCGATCGCGCTCTTTGCCTCGATCGTTACGCCCTTCTACTACAACGGATTTGCCGACGGCGTCTTAGAGCAGTACGTGCATTTGGGTCCTGGTTCTGCGCACGTGATCGGCATGTTTCTAACCGGGCTTGCGACGTATGCTGCAATTATGGTCGTCGCATGGACGCTCAACCGTTTTGCAAAACTGCCTTTCTTAAGTTTAGGAAATGCGCTCGCGGGCGCTGCGGTCGGCGTTGTAAAGTCGGTCGTCTTTCTAGCATTCGTGCTCTGGGTCACGCTGTTCTTTCCGCTCTCACCCGACATTCGCGCGGATTTTCACCGGTCGCGTTTGGTCGCGATGCTGACGCAACCCGATGAACGCGTGGACGGTGCGATCAACTCGGTATTGCCATGGTTTGCGCGGCCGTTTGTGAAGCAGTTTTTTGACCGTCACCGGGTTTAGTTCCGGCATCCATTTCCAAGAAAACGCGTAAAGCTGCCTGCACGCCCTTGCCGACATGGACGGGCAGATCTTGTTCGAGCATCGCCATTTCAAGGGCTCCGAGCATTCCGAGCACATCGGTTTGCGAGACATCGCCCATGGTACCGATGCGAAAGATTTTTCCTTTGAGTTCGAGCTGGCCGCCGGAGAGCGAGACGCCGCGTTCCAGGCGCAGCTTCTTTAACAGCGCGGCGACGTCCATTCCCGGCATCGCCTTGACCGCAACCACCGTATCGGAATGTGCCGACTGCGCTGAGAAAACTTCAAACCCGAGCGCCTCGACCGCCAAGCGAATCGCGCGCGCGTACATCGCGTGGCGATTCCAAACGCGGTGCGCGCCCTCGCTTTGATAGGCGCTCAGGGCTGCATCGAGCGCGAAGAAAATTGAGACCGGCGGCGTCCACGGCGTTTGTCCGAGTTCGGCAAACTCCATCGCCTTGCGCAAGCTGAAATAGAACGATGGGATCTTGGCTTCTTTGAGGCGTTTGGTGGCGCGCGCCGAGAGCGCGACCATTGCAAGTCCCGGCGGGGCTGCAAGCACTTTCTGCGATGCGGTTACCACCGCATCGTAGCCCCACTCATCCATTCGGAATTCGCCGGCGCCGAGGCCGCTGACGGAATCAACAAGCGTGATCGCTCCGTGATCCCCAATCGCTTTGCTCAGCGCAGCCATATCTTGCTGGACGCCGGTGGACGTCTCGTTGTGCGTGAGCAAAATGCCGGCAATCTTTTTCTGCGTATCGGCCCGCAGTACGGCGGCGAGTTTCTGCGGATCGAGCGCATGCCCCGGCCCGGTTTCGATAACTTCAACTTCGCAACCATAGGTGCGCGCGATATTTGCATACCGCTTTCCGAATCCGCCGAGCGGACACGACAAGAGCCGGTCGCCCGCGGAGAAGATACTCACCAGCGTTGCTTCGAGTCCGCCCGTGCCGGACGAGCCCAAGAAATAGACCGGCTGTTTCGTTCCGTAAATCGATTGCATGCCGCGCGTCACTCGCTCGAGTATCTCCGCAAACGCCGGACCCCGGTGATCGATCAGCGGCCTCGACATCGCCGCAAGTACCGGCTCCGCGACCGTTACCGGCCCCGGAATGAACAACAAGTTCTTCTTGTGGGAACTCATAATCGTTGGTCTTTCGAGGCCTGCCAGGCGCGGCGCCTTTTTAACCCGTATATCCGGGCATGGATCTCGAGAAGAGCGTGAAGCTCACCGAGTTTTCGAACAGCGCAGGTTGAGCGAGTAAACTCGGCTCTGCCGAGCTGGCGCAGGTCCTGCGCCACTTGCCTACCACGCTAAACGAAAACGTGCTCGTCGGTTTCGCAACCAGCGACGATGCCGGCGTCTATAAATTGCGGGACGATCTTGCACTCGTGCAGACCGTTGACTTCTTCACGCCTATCGTCGACGATCCGTTTGATTTTGGACGCATTGCCGCAGCAAATGCGCTCTCCGATATTTACGCGATGGGCGCAAAACCGGTCACCGCGCTCAACATTGCGGCCTTTCCGACAGAAACATTACATTTGGACGTTTTAGCAAAAATTCTCGAGGGAGGCGCGGCAATCTGCAAGCAAGCGAATGTTGCTATCGTCGGCGGACATACAATTAAAGACAGCGAGCCCAAGTATGGATTGGCGGTCACGGGAACCGTCGACCCACGCGCGGTCGTTACCAACGCGAATGCCCGTCCCGGGGATTTCTTACTCCTTACGAAGCAACTTGGGACGGGCGTTCTTGCAACTGCGCTCAAACGAGGCGACATCCCGCCCTCGCAAATGCAACCCGCGGTGGATTCAATGACGACGCTCAACGAGCGCGCTTCCGCGGCGATGATCAAGCATCACGCGCATGCGGCAACCGATATTACAGGCTTTGGCCTGCTCGGCCACGCGAACGAAATGGCGCACGCATCGAACGTTGCGCTCAACATCTCGGCGAGGGCCGTTCCACTTTTTGACGGCGTGCTTGAACTCATAACGCGCGACATCGTACCTGGGGGCACTCGCGATAATGCAACGGCCCATGCGGCCTTCACCAGGTTCGATGAGAGCATCAAACCGGCAATGCGTCTTGCGCTTTCCGATGCGCAGACCTCCGGCGGTCTTCTTATCAGCATTGCCCCCGATGACGCGCATCGCTTGCTCGATGAACTCGCCTCGCAGTCTGTCCGGGCGGAGATTATCGGCAGCGTCGAAAGTGGGAGCGGCATTAGAGTAGTTACGTGAGACTCTTTCGTAAGCGCGATTAGCGCAACATCACCGCGCCGCCGGCGGCGCCGATTGCAATGAGCAGCGGTGCGCTAATTTGGGTTCGCAACATCAGTACGGTTACAAGAGCGGCCAACAGATAGGATGGCCACGCATGCATCGCTCCTCGGCCGATCGTAAATACGCTCGACCACACGAGACCGATAATGACCGGCTGCAACCCATGCGCCACGACGCCTTTCCACGGAGATGCCGAGAATTTTTTCCACAGCATCCCCGCGAACACTATAAGAATGGTCGAGGGAATGAACATTGCCGCCACCGCAACGGTCGCACCCGCAAGAC
>JACRUB010000168.1 GCA_014305015.1 Vulcanimicrobiota bacterium
CCAGAGAATGGCGCACGGGCGTTGCAGCTTCCAGGCAGCGAGGGCAAGAACCGCCTGAATACTTAAGTCTTCACGTCCGCCGAACGCACCGCCGATTTTCGCATACCGTACAATCACGTCGTCTTCGGGGAGGCCGAGACACTTGGCGAGCTGTTTACGATCTTCGTGCAACCACTGCCCGGCCGTTTCGACAACCAACTTGCCGCCTTCGTAGTAGGCGATGCCCGCATCCGGTTGCAGGTAGGCGTGTTCTTGCCACGAGGTCTCGAATGCGCCCTCCAGCACGATATGAGCGCCCTTAAATGCGCGCTCCACATCGCCCTTGCGAATGCGCACGTGATGCAGCACGTTACTTTCACGCTCCGAATGCACGAGTGCGGCGCCGTCCTTCATACCAACGCGCGGATCGGTAACCGCGGGCAAATCGTCGTACTCAACCTGCAGGAGCAACGCGGCATGCTCGGCGATCTCTTTTGATTCTGCCGCAACGAGCGCAACTTTGTCGCCGTAATAGCGCACCACGTCGTCGCATAAAACCGGCTGATCTTCGGAAACGAGACCATACCGGTTGAACGGTACATCCTTTGCGGTCAGAACCGCGAGGACGCCGGAAAGTGCCAGCGCTTTACTTGCATCAATTGAGCGAATCTTCGCATGCGGACGGTGCGCAAAGACAACCTTGAGATGCACCATGCCCGGACGAATTAAATCCGCCGGATACTTCGCTTCGCCCGTGACTTTGCCAAGCGCATCGGGGCGCGTCAGACGTTTACCGATTAAGCTCATCGCTTGACTTTGACGCCCTCGGGCAGCACGAGCACCTCAGCGGTTTGCATGACGGCGGCATCCGCCATGGCATCGAGAATTTTTTTGTAGCCCGTGCAGCGGCAAAGATTTCCGCTGATCGCCACTTGATGCTGCTCGAGCGTGGGCTTCTCAACCTCTTCAAGCAACTTCGCGCCGGCCATGAGCATGCCGGGAATACAAAAGCCGCACTGCACCGCGCCGTGATTGATATATGCTTGCTGCAGCGGATGCAGCACGCCGCCTTTGGCCAAACCCTCAATCGTGGTGATCTGCGCACCATGCGCCTGCGCGGCGGGAACCAGACACGACATGACCGCCTGGCCGTCAAGCCACACGGTGCAGGCGCCGCACTCGCCTTCGGCGCAGCCTTCTTTCGCACCGGTCAGCAATGCGTTATCGCGCAGCGCGTTGAGGAGCGTCTTCGATTGAGCGTTTTGTATTTCGATCGCGCGCTCGTTGACCGTCGTTTGGATCGTACCGCCGAAGGCGGTAGGCGCCGTGCGTTTTGGGCCGCCTGAATCCAACAAGACCGGCTTGGGCGGCAAGCCTTTGGCGCAGCGGTCTTCCGCAATGCGTTGCAAAGCCTCGGCGATAAACACCGCGACGGTCGTGTTGCGATACTCTTTTGATCCGCGCAGATCATCGATCGGAGCCACGTCGCCGCACGCAAGGCGTCCCGCTTCGGAGCGCGTCGCTTCGTCTAATCGTTTGCCGGCCAAGTATGCTTCTGCAGAGGGTGCGCGCACGATCGTCGGGGCGACGCAGCCAAGCGTAATAACGGCAGCCGTAACAACATCGGACTCATCAAGCGTCAGCACCATCGCGACGTTGATGACGGATATGGCCTGTGCGCGCCGCAATCCGAGCTTGAGGAATATCCCGCGCTGATTCGGGCCTACCTTCTTGAAACGAATCGCCGTGAGCAGTTCGTCCGGGCGGGCTGCCGTCTTGCGAAAGCCGGTGAAAAAATCCGCGATCGCAACATCACGCGTTCCGGAGCTGCTTTGCAGCGTAATCGTGGCGCCGAGGGCGACCAGCGGCGTAATGGTGTCATTGGCAGGTGAGGCAGTCATGAGATTGCCGGCAACCGTTCCGCGCGTACGGATCTGCGGAGCACCTACTTCAATACAGGCTTGCACGAGCGGCAGTCCAAATGCAGCGCATTCCGAAGAGGCGAGCACGTCGTTGTGGGTGGCAAGTCCGCCGAGCACGATGTCGTCTCCCTCGGAACGGACATAGCGCAATGCGGAGAGCTTGGTGATATCGACGAGCGTTTCGGCGGGCTTGATCCCGCGCTGTAACTCTACCAGCACGTCCGTCCCGCCGGAAACGACACGTGATCCCTCATGCTCTTCAAGCAATGAGAGGGCTTGCGCGACCGTCGTGGGCTGGAGATACCGGTTCCACATGGCTGCGGTCTTCACCGCAACCAAGTGGAAGCCATGTTAGTTTGGCAGTTACGACGAGAAGCTAATGGCTAACGATCGACACCAGCGTTTTCGGCGCTCCGGTTGGAACGGTTACGGCACCAACTTTTTTGGCCCACGCATTGTAGGCCAAGGCTTTGGAAACGTACATCCGCTCGAGTCGCGCGTACAGCTGAAGGCTCGCTTGGGCGAGCGGCTCCTGGTGCAGCACCGCCATTACGTCTTCGCGGAATTGGCCGGGCTTCTGGATGAAGTCCTCAAAGTTTGACGGCGAGGAGGTCAACGAAGCGACCATCGCATCAACGTTGTCGATTTCTGCTTGCGCCGCTTTCTTTTTGACCAGATCTTCTTTTACGCGATGCAGTTCGTTGAGCATCGTGTCGACCCGTCCGAGTAAATCAAACGTGCGGCGCTCTTGTGCGAACTGCGCTTCGTAGACGCTTTGAGGCGTCGTCGAGAGCGGATCGGGATACTTCTCGAGCGGAAATTTATACGTTTTTCCGTCCAGATTGAATGCAAGCATATATTTTCCGGGCGGAAGGGCGGGCCCCGAATCGGGCCCGCGGAAAAAGAACGGCGCGCTCGCGTAACGCACGGGACCGTCGATGGAGAAATCGTACAAGAATTCGTTCTTGCCTTGTGCATTTGAGAGCCAGTGCGATGATGAGTCTTCGCCGGTAAACACATCGTGTTCGCCCTCGATGTGACGCACCCGATGACCCTTGAGATCGTAGACGTCGATGGCCGGCCGCTTCTTTGCTTCTTTTGGAAGATAGTAGTAAATGCGCGCAATCGCGCCGCCGCCGCCGAAAAGCGATCCTCCGGGCTGCGGAGCGACGAAATCCGAATAGCTGCCCTCGGTCTCGCGGTACGAATTGAGCGCGTACGCGGGGCGCGGGCCGACAACGACCGGAGAGGCCGGCGTACCGCAACCGCCCATTTGCACCGGCCGCAGGTCATCCATAATCCAAATCGCGCGTCCGTGCGTTGCGATCACCAAATCGTCGAACTGGGGTTGCATGCGAATGTCGCGCACTTCAACCGCAGGGAGATTGTTTTGGAATGACTGCCACGATGTACCGCCGTCGCACGAAATGCGAATGCCGCGATTGGTGCCGGCGTAGACGATCCGCGAATTGCGAATGTCGGGCCGCACCGCGCGCACGTATTCGTCCCCAGCAATGCCGCTGGTGACTCGCTGCCAGGTCGTGCCGAAGTTGTGCGTGACGTAGATGTAGGGAGCGCGATCACCCAGGGCGTGACGGTCCGCGGAAACGAATGCGGTTCCATCAACGAGCGTCGAGGGTGCAACCGTTTCAATTGCGCTATCGACCGGGAGGCCGGGCGGCGTCACATTGCGCCACGTTTTACCGCCGTCGAGCGTCACATGCACGAGCCCATCGTCCGAGCCCGTCCAAATTTCGCCCTTATGCGTGGGTGAGGTTTCAATATCGAGCAAAGTCGAGTAGTTTTCAGCGCCCGACGAATCCGGCGTCACCGTATCCGTGGCGGTCTGCTGTTTGGATTTATCGTTGCGCGTAAGATCGGGGCTGATTGCAGTCCAGTGGTTGCCGCGATCCGTCGTTGCAAAAACGACGTTCGAACCGATGAACGCAGTCTTCGGATCGTACGCCGCAAAAGCAATTGGCGATTGCCAGTTGAAACGATACCGCGATTTCGCAAGCACGAAATCTTCTACCGCGATTCCGCGATACGGGCGAACGTTGGGCGCATCGTGCGAGCGCCGGTCAACCACCGATATTTCGCCGTTCTGAGAATCAGCCCACACGAGATTTGGATTGGTGGGATCGGGAACGGCCCATTCGCCATCGCCCTCGGAGACCTTAAACCAATCGCGATTGGTAATCCCGTCTTGACTGCCCGAAAAGGCGTTGGCACAGAATGCATTGTTGTCTTGCAATCCTCCGCAAACGTAGTAAGGGACGGTATTGGAGAGGCCCACTCTGTAGACCTGTCCGACCGGAATGCTGCGGGAATTCGACCACGTCGAACCGGAGTTCACGGACGTGGAGATACCGCCATCGCCCGCAAGCGCCATGCGCGTGCCGTCCGTGGAGAGCCACATATCGTGCAGATCGGAATGCACGGCGTAGGCCGAGAGCCGGAATTTCTCTCCGCCGTTAAACGATGTTGCGAGCAACATGCTCTGCGCATACACGGTATTGGGCTCGGTCGGCGAAACGTGCAGGTGCGAAAAATAGAACGGACGTTGATTTGCTAGTGAATCTTTCGTTTCCAACTTCCAGGTTGCGCCGGAGTCGTCCGAACGCCACAAGACGCCGTCGCGCGATTCAACGAGTGCGTAAATGCGCGATGGAAGCGAGGGTGCAATCGCAAGACCTATGCGTCCGATAGGTGCGGCCGGGAATCCCCCGCCGCTCACTTGCCTGAACGACTTGCCGCCGTCGATCGATTTATATAGACCGTCATCGGTCTTGCTGCCGCTCGTCATCGCCCACGGACGCCGCAAAAGATGCCAAATACCGGCATAAAGAACATTTGGATTGCCCGGATCCATTGCGATATCGCTTACGCCCGATTGATCGGAGACATACAGCGATTTCGCAAACGTAACGCCGCCGTCGAACGAAACGTACACCCCGCGCTCGGTACTCGGCCCAAAAGCGTTTCCGAGCACGCCGATCACGATGTGCTTGGAATCCTTAGGATCGAGAACGATGCGCGAAATGCCCGTCGCATCTGCGGGAAATGCTATCGAGCTCCAACTACGGCCGCCATTGACGGACTTATAAAGACCGCTCTCCGGAATAACGTCGTTACGTGGATTCGTCTCGCCCGCGCCGAGCCACAGCGTTTGATCGTCGTGCGGATCGACCGCAATTGCGCCGACGGATGCGACATGAATGCTGTCGGTTATATTCTGCCAGGAAATGCCGCCGTCCACCGTTTTCCACGCGCCGCCGCCGGCCGTTCCCGCGTAGTACAAAAGTGGGTGCGCATCGCTGCCCACTACTGCTGATGCGCGACCCTCGGGCGGCGCGGGACCGAGTATTCGCCACCGCATTTGCCCGATGGGGCGATCATCCGCTTGTGCCCACAAAGGAAAAGCGGCGAGCACAAGTGTGCCCGCCGCCATGAGAACTCGCTTGAAATTCACAATTACTGTCCTTGGTCTTGTACGACCGATCCGTCAATTTTGATGACTAGATGCGTTGCTACGCTTTTGATTTGCAACCATTTGCCGTCGACCAATTTCCAGGTGTCGCTGGACTTGCCGACGAGATCGATGTCGTGCTTGCCATCCGGTGCTTGAATGTCTCCCACGACGTGCTGCGTATTTACAACGATCGCCTTGCTCGCATCAGGAGCGGAAACCGAATCTATTGTATTCTTGCAATCGGTCCCGTGAAAGTGTTTGAGCTGTTGTTTCATCGTGCCGATGACCTCGTCGCGCTTCGTTTCTTTGCCCTTGGGGT
>JACRUB010000112.1 GCA_014305015.1 Vulcanimicrobiota bacterium
CGGTAAAACGTGCCAGTTTTATCGACGGCTTTACACCGATAGATTGCGGCCGTGAGCGCACCAAACTTGCGAAGTATCTGCTCGTTCTCAGTCAAGTCTGCGGCGGACGCTTGCGGACTTAGCTGAGAAACATCGATGTCACCGGTCTGGAGGCGGTTATCCATTGTTCAAGGAGTGCCGTGACCTTGGGATCCTCGCCGGGCGCTGGTGTTTCCTGGGCCAGGGCCGGATGGAGGACGGCAAAAACCGCATTAGCAATTAGCCGTACTTGCTCGTCCACGGAATTCGTCAAAACGATTATCGCTTCACCGGTCTTTGGAAAGTACTCGTTTTCAGCGGTGAATCCGTTTGTACTGACAGTGTATGCAAAGCGCGGCTGTCCTTCGTAGGTACCGACTTCCCAACCAAAGCCCTCGCCGGTGGACTCACCGGATGGCAGAATGTGAGCGGTCGTCGCTAGTTTCACATCATCCTGATTGACGATTTTGCCCGCGAAGAATGCCTGGTCCCACCTGGCAATATCGGCAGCAGTTGATACGATCGAACCACCCGCTCCCGGCCAATAACCAAATGGGGGCGCCGGGATCACTACGCCTTTGGGATCCTCTCGATAGCCGACCGCCATATTGGGGAGCGCAGGCTCCTTGTCGATAAAAGACGTTTGCGTCATGCCAGCGCGGGAAAGGATGTTCTTGCGAACATAGTCCCGCCACGACATGTGAGTGACCCGCGAGATGACCTCGCCAAGCAACACATAGTTGCTATTGCTGTATGCGTATCTCGTGCCCGGATTGAACTGCAGAGGTTCGTTCTTGATAAGCGCGAGAGCAGAATTGAATCCCCCTGAATTCCGTAACATTAGGCACCAAAACGTGGGAAAGCCATGCACGAACATAAAATCGGGTATGCCGCTGATGTGCCACAGCATCTGCTCGAGCGTAACGTTCCTCCCTGGAACGTACCTCGGCAAGAACTTTCCAAGGCGATCGGACAGTTTAAATTTACCCTGCTCTTTTAGCTGAAGAATTGCCGCGGCAGTAATCTGTTTGGTAATGGAGCCGATCTCGAACTGCGTCGCTGAAGTGACAGTTGAATTCGCTTTTATACTCGCGAGGCCATAACCCCGATTCAGCGAAAGCGTATTGCCTTCGGCGATAGCGATCTCCGAACCGGGTACACGCTGCGCGCGCATTGCCGTTAGGACAACGTCGCTGACAGCAACTGTGCCGGTCATGTTTTGATGTTGTGCGAAAACGCTTCCGGACGTGACGGAAAAGATACCAAAGCTGATTAGCCCGACAGCAAAAATACGACGAACCATAGTGAACCCCCGGAGGCGTTAATTCTACCCTGCCACAGGACCCAAGCAAGCTTTTACGCCAAAGCGGTTACATGCGCCTCGTCGGAAATAGCTTCCCGTCCGCGAAACTTCACCTCTTATTTGCATAGTAGAGTTTCCTCAAAACCAGTCCCACGATATGTGGAATTTCGAAAGTAGTCTTACGCTTAAGTGGAAAAGTCGCCAGTTCGTCTCACGCAGGTTGGAAACCGGAGCGTTAGGCCGTCCCGGTCCGTGTGAAAACTGCCACCAGGGACTTATTGCCCTCGTGTCTTCTCTTTATTACGCAAGGCGAAGCGTTGCAGCTTTCCGGTTTCAGTACGTGGGAGTGCTTCAATGAACTCGATCACACGCGGTGATTTGTATGTTGCGATCTTGCTCTTGACGAATTCTTGTAGGCGCACCGTTTCATCCGGTCCCGATTCACAGCCCTCGTTGAGCACGACAAACGCTTTAACCATGTTCGTTTGGCGTTCCGGATCGGGAGCGGAGACAACCGCGCATTCTTTGACATCCGGATGCGCGAGCAGCGCTTGCTCCACCTCGGGTCCTGAAATGTTGTAACCGGCTGCAATAATCATATCGTCCATGCGCGCGACGTACCAGAAATAGCCGTCTTCATCCATGCGATAGGCATCGCCGGGAAAATTCCAGCCGTCCTGCACGTACTGCGTTTGGCGTTCATCGTCGACGTACCGGCAACCGGTCGGACCGCGCACCGAAAGCCGCCCGATCTCGCCACGCGGCACTTCGTTGCCCTCATCATCAACGATGCGAGCCTCATAGCCAGGCACGACTTCTCCGGTCGAACCCGGCCGCACACGCTCTTCGGGCGAGCCGATGTAGATGTGTAACATTTCCGTGCCGCCGATACCGTCGATAATCTTCAAGCCCGTTGCGTCATGCCAAGCTTGCCAAATTGGGAGCGGCAGCGTTTCGCCGGCCGAAACGCATTTGCGCAGGGACGATATGTCAAAACGTTCGAGCATTCCCGTCATTGCACGGTAGGCAATCGGTGCCGTAAAGATGACGGATACTTTCTGCTCTTGGATCGCCCGCAACAAAAGTTCCGGCGTTGCTTTTTCCAAGAGCAATGTCGCCGCGCCGATGTGTAGCGGGAACAGTAAGAGGCCGCCGAGTCCGAACGTAAATGCCAGCGGCGGACTGCCCGCAAAGAGATCATCCGGCGAAGCCTTGAGAACCGATATTGGGAACGCGTCGCACGCAGCCATCACGTCGCGATGAAAATGCATTGTCGCCTTGGCTTTACCGGTGGTTCCGGATGTGAAGGCGATCATCGCGACGTCTTCTGCAGCAGTGGCTGCATTGGAAAACTCAACGGGCTTGGTTGCCATGCGGGCTTCGAGTGCACCGGGCGCCGCAGAATTAAAGGCGATGGTGGTAAAGTCTGGATGCCCCGAGTTGGCTGCTTCAAGCTCGGCAAGTAATTTTTCATCGCACAGGGCATGCCGGACCTGAGCTTTCTCGATCATGTAGCGTAGTTCGCTCTCTTTATAGAGCGGCATCGTAGCAACCGCGATTGCACCCGCCTTCATAACCGCGAACCACGTCGCGGCCATCATCGGATTGTTCGGGGCACGAAGCAACACACGGTTGCCGGGCTTGACGCCGAGATCGTCCACGAGGACATGTGCGATTCGATTCGCTTTCTCTTGGAATTCGGCATATGTCCACGCACCGGCCGGCGACACGATGCAGCGGCGTTCACCATTTCCCTCACGAATATGCCGGTCTAGAAGTTCCCCTGCGCAGTTCAGTGGTTCCGGGTAAATGAATTCGGGACGGGTAAAAATGAGATCGGGCCACTGATGTCGCGGCGGCAGATGATCCGCCGCAAACGTATCAACGTGTGCGCTCGCCACTTACTTGGCGCCCTCGAGAACTTGGCGCGCAATCACGACTTGCTGAACTTCGCTTGCACCTTCATAAATACGTAAGGCGCGAATCTCGCGATACAGGCGCTCGGTGATCTCGCCTTTTTTTACGCCCCGGCCGCCGAAGAGTTGAACGGCGTCGTCGATCACACGCTGCGCCGCTTCGGTAGCAAACCATTTTGCCATCGCGGCCTCGCGGGTAACGCGTTCCGCGCCCGAATCTTTAGCGGATGCAGCTCGATAAACCAACAAGGCAGAGGCATCGATGTCCGTCGCCATTGTGGCAATCTTGCCTTGAGTGAGTTGCAAGGCAGAGAGCGGTGCACCGAAGAGATGGCGCTCTTGAACGTGGGTTACCGTTTCATCAAACGCACGACGTGCAAAACCCAGCGCGGATGCGCCTACCGTCGATCGGAAAACATCGAGCGTTGCCATTGCGATCTTGAAGCCGTCGCCTTCGTTTCCGATGCGCTTTGCCTCAGGGATACGGCAGTTACTGAAGCGTAATGTCGCGAGCGGATGCGGTGCGATGGTTTCGATCCGTTCCGCGATGTGTAGGCCCGGCGTATCGGCATCAACGACAAAGGCGGACAGCCCGCGCGTTGGGTGCTCTCCCGTTCGGGCAAAAACGAGGTAGAAGCTGGCGATCCCGCCATTTGAAATCCACGTTTTCTCACCGTCGATGATGTAGCTTTTATTTTCTTTTCGCGCAGTCGTTTTTGAAGCGGCAACATCAGAGCCGGCCTCTTTTTCCGAGAGCGCAAAGGCAGCAATCTTCTCCCCGCGTGCTACATCGGGCAGATACTCTCCCCTGAGCTCGTCGCTTCCAAAGAAGCTGATCGCGCCGCTGCCGAGACCCTGCATTGCAAAAGAAAAGTCTGCCAGGCCATCGTGATAGGCGAGCGTTTCGCGCGCGAGACACAGCGTGCGGACATCGAGCGTCCAGTCCAGCCCTCCGAACGGTTTCGGGACGCAGTGGCTTAGCCAGCCTCCTGAACCGAGCTCACGCACCCACCAACGGCACGATTCGTCTGCGTCGCCATGTGAGAAATGCGGCAAAGTGCCGAGCCAATTCTTCATAGCCGGAACGAACGAGCGGTGTCCTTCCGTAAAGAACGGCCAGTACAGAAACGACTGGTCCGACACGTTAGTCTCCCGCAAAAACCGGCTTCTCGCCGGCGATGAATGCGTCGTAAGCGCGCCTGAAATCTTGGGTCAGCATCAATTCTGCCTGCGCCTTCGCTTCCGCATCGATTGCGGCATCGAGCGGCATATCCCATTCCTCGTGCAGCATGCGTTTGGTCATCGCATGCGCGAGCGTCGGGCCGTTTGCGAGACTTGCCGCCAAGCGGTGCGCCGAAGCGAGGACGTCCTCAGGAGGAAACAGCGCGTTAAAAAAGCCCCAGGCGAATGCTTCATCGCCCAACATGCTGCGCCCGGTGTACAGCAGTTCCGCCGCGCGACCGTGGCCGATAATCCGCGGCAGCATGGCGCACGCACCCATGTCGCATCCGCCAAGTCCGACGCGAGTGAACAAGAAGGCAACCTTGCTGCGGGCCGTCCCGAGGCGTAAATCGGACGCCATTGCCAAAATCGCACCCGCTCCAACGCACACGCCGTCAATCGCAGCGACGATGGGTTGCGGGCACGCGCGCATCGCTTTTACGAGCTCGCCCGTCATCTGGGTGAACCCGAGCAACTGGTCGTGCGTCATTTTCGTAAGCGGCCCGATGATACCGCGCACATCCCCGCCCGAACAGAAATTCCCGCCGGAGCCGGTGAGCACGACGGTCTTCGCCGAAGTGTCGCCCTTGAGCGCGCGAAAACGGTCGCGCAGTTCAGCGTACGATTCAAACGAAAGCGGATTTTTGCGTTCGGGACGATCGATCGTGACCGTTACAATCGGACCGTGGACTTCCCACTTCGCGTCGTTCATGAAATAGCTCCGCCGGGTAATATGACTGCTTGTCCATTCATGAGGGACGCACAGTAATCGATGACTGTTTCGGCAACTTCTTGCGGCGTAACTATGCGGCCCTCGGGATTCATTTGCGCCAGTGTTTGGCGCGCAGCTTCTACAGTCATGCCGGTGCTCGCAACCGTATTCCTGACCGCAAGTTCAAGCATGTCCGTCTCGACATAACCGGGGCAGATCGCGTTGACCGTGATGCCATACGTTTCGAGTTCAGCCGCAAGTGCACGCGTCATGCCAACCACGCCATGTTTCGAGGCCGTGTAAGCGGTGAGATATGATGAGCCATGCAAGCCGGCGATGCTCGCGATGTTTATGATGCGGCCCCACTTCTTATCCATCATACCTTGCACAACTGCCTGCGTGCACAAAAACGGTCCGGTCAAGTTGGTTGCGATGATTCGGTCCCACATGGCCCGCCCAGTGCGCCGAATTGCAGCCGATTCCGCAACGCCG
>JACRUB010000013.1 GCA_014305015.1 Vulcanimicrobiota bacterium
TTGGCTCACGTCTCCGAACGCGCTTCTCAACGGCCTCGCGCCCTTTACGTCGGCCCTAGACAGCGATGTGGAGGCCATGAAGGTGCGTCAACTGCTGCGTAAGATCAAATTATCTTAACCGGGCGGAGGCATGCGGCTGCTCGCTCTCGGTAAATTTCCACATTTTCTACATCTGCGGACGGCGGTCCGGCGTTGTAGCGGTATACAAATCCAAAGTGAGGACTTTGCGACGCAACACTTCAGACGCTTGCTCCTGCCTGTTCTCGTTTTCTTCTCGCTCTGCGCTGGGCAAGCGTTTGCGCATCCGCTTGGAAATTTCACGATCAATCACCTGGCGCGGGTCAATGTGTCGGCGCAAGAGCTTCATGTGCGCTACATCCTCGACATAGCGGAAATCCCAACGTTTCAAATCATGCATGACACGGCTTTCGCTCCCGCATCATGGGGCGCTGCCGAAAGTAAGCTCGTCGAAAACGCGCTCGATATAGAAGTAGACGGCCATCGGATTGGCCTGCTTGCCTCCAAGGCGGCTGTGCGCACGCGCCCGGGAGCCGGGGGCCTGCCCATCCTGTATTGGAAAGGCGACTTTTCTGCGAACTTGCCAAGCGCGCAATCTCACCGCATTACGATTGCCGATCATGTTTATGAAGACCGCCGCATCGGCTGGAAAGACATAACGGTTGGTTCGCAAAGCGAACCCACGCAAGAACTTCAAGTGTATCCGAGCGCCCTTATCGGGTCGCCACGCACGACCACGACCGCTTCCTTTTCCGTTGACAGCTCCGGCCGCGTATCGAATCTGCACGAGGATTCGAGCGCCGCGCCGCAACAGGCCACAACCGCTTCTATTGTGAGCCAAACGCTGCTCTCGCAGATGTTTTTACGAGCGGATCAAGGTCCAATTTGGATTCTCATTACGGTACTTGCGGCCTTCGGGTTCGGTGCGCTTCATGCAATCGAGCCAGGACACGGAAAAGCCCTCCTTGCGTTTACGCTCGTCGGATCGCGCGCGACCACGAAACAGGCGGCGATTTTAGCGGCTTCTCTCACTTTTGCACACACGATCGGCGTCATTTTGCTGGGTGTTGTGCTCTTTTTCGTCACGGGATTTGTTCCAGAAACAATTTATCCGTGGATCACGCTGGTATCCGGTGTCGCAATCGCCATAATCGGCGGACGCTCCTTAGCGCGGTACATTCGCGGAGTTCAGCCATTCGCGCACGCTCACGTTCACGAACACTCCGAGACGCATCCGCACGAGCATCCACACGAGCATGGCTCAGGCCATGCGCAAGCGCACGGGCACGATCACAGCCATCCTGTTTTAACCGACGATCAACTGAGTCACACGCATGGTGGCACGACACATACCCATGTCGTACCCGGCTCGCAACCCTTGAAGTTCGGTAGCGCCGTTTGGGCGGCGATGAGCGGCGGCATTGCGCCGTGTCCGGCCGCGATTATCTTGTTGATTGCTGCCGTAAACTCACACCGCATCGGATACGGTCTCTTACTCATCGTTATTTTTGGCTTGGGTCTCGCCTCGGTACTCACCGGACTCGGGCTGGCGGTGGTGCACGGAGCCGCTTGGATTGCGAGCAATGCGAAATACGAGCGAGTTGTACGCTACGGTCCACTCGCTTCGGCAGCGCTCATTTCGATTATCGGCTCCGTACTCTTAGGGCAAGGCTTCGTGCAAGTCGGAATTCACACGAGCATGCCGCTCGTAGCTGCGCTCGCGCTTGCCGCAATTGCGGGCTATGCATTTACCGGAGCGCACTCCCACGGCAGAGCAGCGCAAACCGCATGATCTTCACAAGCGCATTTACGGTCTACGCCCTTGGATTGCGTCACGGAGCGGACCCCGATCATTTAGCTGCGATCGATAATCTCACGCGAAATTCCATCGAGAAGAAGCCGCTACTAAGCCGCTTCGTAGGCACCCTGTTTGCCGGCGGCCACACGATTATGGTTCTCGCCGTTGCCGTTCTCGTCGGCTATCTCGGGACGCGCTTTTCTGCGCACCGTCAATTGGTTGAAACAATCGGCACGTGGATTAGCATCGCCGTATTGTTGATTATCGCCGGCATGAATTTGCGCCAACTGGCTTCTGGAAACACCGACCGGATCGCAGGTGCGAAAACGCGGCTGCTGCCGGCATTTCTGCGCAACGGAAACAGCCCGTGGTTGGCAATTCCGGTCGGCTTGCTGTTCGGTTTTGGTTTCGAAACCTCAAGTCAAGTCGCTGCCTATGCGGTCGCCTTTGGAGCCGATGCCGGTGTTGTCGGTGCTCTTATCGTCGGATCGATGTTTTGCGCCGGCATGATCACTACCGATACGCTCGATTCCGTTCTCATTCATCGTCTTGTCTCATATCGAGCGGGCCGTCTGCCGCGCGTCATGCGCGTGTGGATTTGGTCCGTCACGATCTTCGCCGTAGCGGTCGCGGCGTACGAACTCGCCCAAGTGCTCGGCTACATGCCGCCCGTCCCGGATATCTCGGTTAGCGCAATCCTCGTCGCGAGTCTGCTTGCCGTTTTTGCCTGGGTTTTTTACACCACTCGGCCATCGCGCGTCGAGTTTCCCACTCCACTGGAGCAACAACCATGAAAGTCTTGCGAACCCTCGCGGGATTCTTGGCCGTTTCTGTTCTCGTTCTGGCATTCTCGTTCTATTCGAGTCACGCCGCGCGCAGTTCGGATCACCAAGATTCCCCGACCGTCCTCAACAATCCGATGGAGGACATTACCGATCAATACGTGTTTCCCGATACACAAACCCCGGGTAACGTCGTCTTGGTGATGAATTTCTGCCCGCTCATCGGCGCGGGTTGTCCCTCGAATCCGACCTTTGACCCCAACGTGCTCTACCAGTTCAAAATCGCCACCGGGTACGGGAACTCGACACCCGACTACGCCGAGCACATGGTCATTCAAATGAAGGCCAATACCGCATCGACCAACCCGACCTTTACAATCTACGGCCCGTCCGCACCGAACGAAGTCAGCACGGCTAACACCCTCGTCGCATCGACCGGTCAAGTACCGTATGGAACCACAGCGACGATCGGTACCGGCATCAAGGTCTTTGTCGGACAGCGTCACGACCCGTTCTTTATCGACTTACCGGCACTCTTTAGAATCCTTCCGGATCGCGATTTTAAGAACCCGCAAAAAGATGCCAGCCCGAACACTGTACCAAAATTCACATCGTTTAACTTCCCAAGTTCGGCCACGCCCGTTAAGGATGTGACAGGCGCGCCATACGGTGCGGGAACCGCCGGAGCGCTCGGATGCAACATCCAAACTCCTATAAACTTCCTAACGCCCTTCGATGTCGAATCATTCGTGATCTCGGTTCCGCGAGCGATGCTCGTACCGGCAGGCCAGGCCCTCGGTCCGGTCGGCGTTTGGGCAACATCTTCAACACCGACGGGGACTTAAGCAATGAAAATACAGAAAGAATATCTTCTGGGAGCGGCACTCGCGAGTATGGCATTCGGCTTCGCAGCGTGCGGGAACAATAACTCGCCGGGCACGCTCTTCCCCGGCGTCAAAACGGGCGTCTACCAGCAGGTCGAACTGTTCGCTCGACCCGCAGTAAAAGAAGGCACGGAAGTCTTTAATGCTCACGATGCGACCAATCGCACCGAACCTTACAACGACCCGACATTAAGTGCAAACGTCTCGTCATTTATGACGAACGTTGCAGGGCGTGACGCCACCACTACGGCTGTGGCGACAGCGATTCTAAGCACCGACGAAATGGTGGTAGATCTCTCGCAAGTGGCGGCAACAACGGGCGCGTATCTTGGCGTTGAAACCAAGGGCGCTCTCGGGCGCAGCAAATTCGGCGGACGCGCGCTCAATGACGACGCCGTCGACCTCGACCTCGGTGTGCTCTTTGGAAACACGCTCAACAGAGCTCGCCCGGACCTCGTGCCGGTTGATGACAAGAAAGAAAGCCCGTGCCTAACCACGGATAACATCGGCGCGCAGAATCCCAACAACGGCCCATTCCCGTTCGTCGATCCGCCCGTCTAACGATCAGGCATGCGGATACGGACTTCGTTGATGCTGACGGCGGGCGCGATTATCGCGCTCGCCGTTTGGCCGTTGTTGACGGTCTTTAATACAGGGACGCCTGCAGCAACGATGACGCCCGCGCCCGTACTCCAAGACTATCTTGGGCGCAGCCGGACGATTGCACTCGAGGAGAAGATCGTCAAACGCGACAAAAGCGATCAGATCTTCCGGCGCTCACTGGCATCGCAATATTTGCAACGTTTCCGCGAACAAGGAGATATCGGCGACATTGCTCGCGCGCAGGCGATGGCGCAACAATCGATCGCGCTGCAACCGCAGCTCAATACGGGGGCCCGTATGGCACTCGCATCTGCGTATTTGAACTATCACAATTTTGATGCGGCCCTGCGGTCGATTCGTCTAGCATTTGCGGCCGAGCAGAATGCTCTCGCATTGCCGCAAGAAGCTTCAATCCTTATGGAGCTCGGCCGGTACGGAGCGGCCGAACAGATTCTGGCACACCCGCCGAGAGCCCGCGCGAAAGATGCGTCCTGGGATGCCGTGCAAGTTCGCTATCTCGAACTCACCGGAAAACTCTCGGACGCGCGCAAGCTGCTCGCCGATGTTCTTCCTGTTGTCGATGCAAATTTGTACGCCGGTGCTTACGACCGCTCGTGGTATCACCTGCGAGCGGCACAACTCGCCTTCGAGTCGGGAGACGACCGGTCCGCACAAGCCGAGTTCGATGAATGCCTGCGCATTTTCCCTGATAACTACATGGCCTTGCTCTGGGAAGCGCGGTTTTATCGCGCCCACAAAGAATGGGCGAAGTCGCTCGATGCCGCTACGCGCAGCGCGAACTTCTATCCCCTGCCTCAGACGCTTGGATATAAGGCCGATGCGCAGCGCGCGCTTGGAGACGCGCGTGGCGCACAAGAGACTGATGCCCTCATCCTCGCAGAGCAGCGGCTGTTCAACGTACAGGGCGTCAACGACCGGCTTTTAGCAAATTATTACGCGCAGCGGCACATGCATCTCGACGCCGCGCT
Organism: Vulcanimicrobiota bacterium; assembly: GCA_014305015.1. Lineage (GTDB taxonomy): Bacteria > Vulcanimicrobiota > Vulcanimicrobiia > Vulcanimicrobiales > Vulcanimicrobiaceae > JACRUB01. The sequence continues at coordinate 5,075 of JACRUB010000013.1, forward strand.
ACGCGCCGCAAGCGATGATTACCGCAAGCGCGGAGACGAAGTGTATGCCGACGACACGATGGCCTGGACCTTAGCCGCGCGGGGAGACTGGCAAAAGGCGCGAACGTTTGCAGTGCGCGCAACTCGCTGGAATACGCAGGATTCCGAAGTTCAATATCACGCCGGCATTATTGCGGTCCACACCGGCAACAGAGCCGAGGCGGTTCGGCGTTTGCAGGCCGCGCTTGCTGCGAATCCGCAGTTCGATGCGTTCGATGCCGATGATGCGCGCACGCAGCTCGCCGCCTTAAACGCGCCGTCATGAACCGTTGGACCGTCATGCTGATGGCGGCGACGGTTGTGGCGGCATTCTTGCTGTGGCCGCTGTTCGGTTCGGGCGGACGCGCGCATGCA
>JACRUB010000126.1 GCA_014305015.1 Vulcanimicrobiota bacterium
TCGAGGCCGTCGGAGAGGTACGTCAGGTCCGACTCGTAGGAATCGAGGTTGACGTCGCCACCGGCGTCGGGCTCGGGGCGCCCGCTGCCACTGCCGAGATGTCGACGCGGGAAGTATAGGGGCTTACATACTGGGGAGAGCGTTGACGCGCTGATGGCCGACGACCGGGAACCGTCAGATTCAATGTAGCGGTGGTCATTTGCTTGTTGACGGGAGGCACATACGTACCGGGCGGTGCACTGGCACCACCGCCGCCACCGCCACACCCTGCGACAAGGGCAACCATCCCCATAGAAACCAAAGCATAATTAAGGCGTGTAGAACGCGTGGCGGCCATATTGTTGATATCGGCAGGGCGGCGTCCGGGTTGATGCTCGCCGCGGGGCACTTTAGGCGGTCCAATCCAACATGGATTTCCACTCATTTTCGGGGTAGGCAACTTTGCCTTTGATCGCCTCGACGTACTTGCGCTTGCCTGCCCGGTTGCCTTTACCGAGGAGCAGCCCCCCGACTAGCCGGCCCTTTAAGAAGTAGAGGGCGCGATAATGCTTGGCTGCCGTGTCAACCTTAGTGACGGTATCCAGGTCTTGGCGGTATTCCGGCGAGAGGCCGAACTGGGTAATCGTTTGCTCTGTGAAAAGCATGCTCGAATATTCCGGCACGTCGTGGTAGCGCTGATCGCCGCCCGCCATGTTAATTGCGACGACTTTGCCGTGCGCGCCGGCGTTGTTCCAGGTTCCCATGCGGTAGCGCATCTCCAAAATGGGATCGTAAAAGTCTGCGATGTCGCCGGCGGCAAAAATGCCTTTCACCTTGGTTTCCAAGCGATCGTCGCACACGATGCCATTTGAGGTCGTCTCAACGCCGGTCCCGTCGAGGACTTCGGTATTCATCGCCAGGCCAAGCCCAAAACCGAAGCACTGTCCTTCGATTTTAGTGCCATTTTCGGTAATGACCTTCGTCACGACGCCGTTGCTGCGCACCATCTCCTTGACGTTGTCGTTGTAGTGCATGTGCACGCCATCTTCACGCGCGGCATGATCGACCATTTCGCCCGCGACTTCATCCAGCATGCGACGCAAAAAACGCGGACCCCGCATGATCCAATGCGTCTCCATTCCGCGCTTCGCAAACGCCTCGGCAAGTTCGTAAGCAATGAACGACCCGCCGACCGCCACCGCCGCCTTGGAATCTTCCAACTGCTCGGAGAGCGCCTTCGTATCGCTCATATATTGAAAATTGTAGACGTTCGCGGCGCCCGGGGCTCCCGGAAACTCCGGAAAATTCGGACGTCCGCCGGTAGCAACGAGGAGCGCATCGTACGGATATGACTTGCCGGCCGCGAGAATGTATTTTTCCTCAGCTACAATGCGATCGACCGGCGTCTCCAAAAGCAATGTTATGGAATTCTTATCGTGCCACGCCTGATCGCGAATAATGACCTTCTGTTCGGTCACTTGCTTGCGCAACAATGGCGGAAGCGCGATGCGGTTATAGAGCGTGTAGGGCTCGTCGGTGAACATCGTGATTGAGCACTCGGCGTCGGCTTTTCGCAACTGCTCCGCTGCGGTCGTACCGGCAAACCCGTTTCCAACGATCACATACTTCTTCACTGGAGGCCGCCTTTCGCCGGGCCCAGAAGCGGCTCCTTAAGTGGAAGTCCGGCTGGTTCAACTTCTCGCATCCTTTATCGGCGTATCGAGTGACTACGCACTAGCTAGACTCGAACTGACGTACCGTCACCCGAAAATCAAAGCCCCGCCCCTGATCGAGCGCCTTTCGGATGCTTCGGAGGAAACGCTCCGCTTTGAATGGCACGCGGTTGAGGCGGAACTTGAAGCCGCCGTAGCCTACGTGAAACAGATCGAGACCCACCGCAGTAGTCCCATTCGCAAAGACCCTGCCTTCGGATGGCTGGAACGCAGCACGAGGCAATTGGATCAATACGTTAGAGCCGTACGCTGGGTGCTCACGGTCACCGAACACGAGGAGGATCACCATGGATAATAACGATGCCGTCAAAAAAGCGCTCGAACAAGCACGCGAGATGCAAAAGAATATCGGCGATGCGGTCAACAAACAGCACGAAGCGATGAAACCGCTGATTGAAGAATCGGTGCGGAACGCAAAAGACTTGCAGACCACGCTCACCAAACACGCGCAAGAGAGCAGCGCCCTTACGCAAGAACAAACGCAGCGGGCGCTGGGCCATCTTCAGAACTTCATGCGCATCGGACAAGATGCAATGCGCAGCTCGGCCGAGCAAGCGCGATCCCAAGTACAGCAGATGATGGATCAGTCAAAGCAAGCCGCGGAATCTACGGCCGAAGCCGTCGGCAAGAAAAAGGAAGACGTTAAGCCGTAGGCTAGCCGCGGAGCCCCAACTCCACCATCATTTTATAGCCGACATCCAATGCGCGCTCGTCAATATCGAAGCGCGCATTGTGATGTGCGTATGACGAACTATCTGCCCCGCGGACCCCGACGACGAAATATGCTCCGGGCCGCTCCTTCTGCATGAACGACATGTCTTCTGCCCACATGATGATGTCGTGCTCGACCACATTCTCGGGGCCGAGCGCGCGCTTTGCGACTTCACGAACGATCTCGTTCGTTTCGATATCGTTGACCGTCGGTGGATAGCCCCAGCGGTATTTGAATTCGTAATCGATGCGCGTCGCGTCGCACACGCCTCTGAGAATACGTTCGATGCGCTCCGGCATTGACGCGCGAACGTCAGCATCGAAGGAGCGGATCGTGCCTTCCATATGCGCTTCATCGGGAATGACGTTGAACGTTGAACCGCTATGAAATTTCCCGACCGTGAAGACTGCGGGGTCTTTCGGCGCAATCTCGCGACTGACGATCGACTGCACCATTGTGACGAAATACGAGCCCGCTGCGATGGGATCGATTGCCTTATCCGGCATGGCACCGTGGCCGCCTTTGCCGCGCAGCGTTAAGTGAAACTCATCCGAGCTTGCAAAGAATGCGCCGTCTCGCACCCCGATATTGCCGACTTCGAGCCCGCTGTACAGATGCAACGCAAATGTACGATCGACGTGCGGATTATCAAGCGCCCCGTCTTCGATCATCAACTTGTTTCCGGCGTGGCCTTCTTCACCCGGCTGGAAACAGAACACGAGGGTTCCCGGAATTTCCGCGCGTCGTCGTGCCAGCTCGCGCGTGGCACAGAGCAAAATCGCGATATGGCCATCGTGTCCGCAGGCGTGCATCATGCCGTCGTGCTTGGATTTATACGGAACGTCATTCAGCTCGGTGATGGGTAACGCATCGATATCAGCACGGAGCAGCGTTACCGGCCCGGGCTTGCCGCCCTTGAGCGTCCCGAGAATGCCGGTTTGGCCTATGCCCGTGCGCAGATCGTCCAGATTGAGCTTGCGAAGCTCGGCCTCGATAAACGCGGCCGTCTTGTGCTCGACCATCGAGAGCTCGGGGTTCTCATGAAAGTGGCGCCGGATCCGAACGAGTTCGTCGTGCGGTACCTCTTGCGAAGCAATCATGAGCGCCGCTTCAACAGCTAAGCGTCCGCTCCTACATCGCGAACGATTGAATGAAATAGTAAAGCGACGGGACCGGCTTGCATAAGAATTGTGCGGTGCGGTATTTCGCTTGCGCGGCGGCGCGGAGTCCCGGGGTATCAAACGGCGCAAAGCCGCTCCCTCCGAAAAGCCACGCATCGATGATGTTGCTATCTTTGTCCAGCAACACTTTGCTTACAACGCTGACGGGCCCATTATAGGAACTCGCCATGGCCGGCGGATATTCAACGTGCGCAGCCTGCACGAGAGTCGCGGGGACGTAGCGCTTTCCGCACGTTCCGGGGCCCGGCATGTCGCGCTCAAATGCAACGGGGCCACTTCTCGGAGCGGAGGCAATAATCTGATCGTTCGTTGCGGCGCCAGTTTCTTTGAGGCCGTTGCGCTCGGCTTCCACATCGTATGGGGAAATCTGGCAGCCCGCATGCGCATGACCCGCAAAGTCGACGTCGTCGACCCACGCGTCTTGTACCGTTTCCGCTTTTGGCAGCGTGAAGTATTGCGGCGCAGATTCATAATCGACGTATTTCAGATACTCCTGGCCGCTGTGCGTGTAGGTTTGGTGAAGGGTGCGTTTGAGTTCGACATTTTCAAACGGCGTTAAATAACCGGCCGTCGTGCCGGTGTATACGCCGAGATGCCCGGTCACCACACGCGGCGCAAGCCCGGCGAGCACATATCCGTACAAGGTGTCGGAGACTTTCACGACGTTCGACGGCTCGGCACCGCAGATTTCGGTTGCGGCGGCGGCGGGCGCTACGCAGGCGAGAAAAAGCCCGACGACTATAAGGAAACGCACGGGCGCGCTCTTGGCCGCAGGAGTTGCGATTACCCCCGGACGATGTAGCTCTCCCGATGATGGAGAGACCTACGGCCGCCCCGCAGCGGCATGGCTTGAGCGACGATCAACTCAAGGCGATGCTCTACACGATGCTCATGCAGCGCACGCTTGAGAACCGCGGATTTCAGCTCAACCGCCAGGGCAAGATTCCGTTTGCCTCGGCGAGCGAAGGGCACGAAGCGGTGCAGGCGGGCGCGGCGATGGCCTTCGTGCGCGGCAAAGATATTTTGGTTCCGTACTATCGCGATCTCGGACTCGACCTCGGCATCGGACTCACGGCGTATGAAGTGCTGCTTTCACTCTTTGCGCGCGCGGCGGATCATTCGGGTGGGCGGCAGTTTCCGCATCACTATGCGAGCAAGCGTCTCGGACGCTTCACGATCTCTTCAATCATTGCAGCGCAGACATCCCACGCCGTCGGAGCCGCGTATGCGCTCAAGCTGCGCAAAGAGACGGACCGCGTCGTACTCACCACCTTCGGCGACGGAGCCACCAGTGAGGGCGAATGGCACGAGTCGCTTAACTTCGCATCCGTCCATAAGTTGCCGATCGTGTTTCTCTGTGAAAACAACGAATGGGCCATCTCGACGCCGCAGCGCCACCAGATGGCAATTAAGGATATCTCTATGAAGGCGGCCGGCTACGGCATGCCGGGTCTGCGGGTGGACGGGTTCGATCCGATCGCGTGCTACGCGGCTACCAAAGAGGCGATGGACCGGGCGCGCAGCGGCGGCGGCCCGACGTTGATTGAGGCGAAGTGCTACCGCTTTCTGTCACATACCACCGACGATGACGACATGACCTACCGCACGCGCCAGGAAGTCGACGAACGCCGCAAGGACGACCCGGTTCCGAAATTCGAACGATTCCTCGTCGAAAATGGGGTAATGAGCAGCCAGGACCTGGACGGCCTCAAACGCCGCGTTCTCGAAGAGATCAACGACGCAACCGACCGCGCGGAACATATGCCCTACCCGCCCACGAGCGATCTCTCCATGCAACTGCACGAGGG
>JACRUB010000172.1 GCA_014305015.1 Vulcanimicrobiota bacterium
GCTGTATTGATCCCCGGAGGTGGAGGCAGGGTCGGAGTTTGGATCGGGGTTGGCTCTGGTCCCGGCCCGGGGATACTGCCGCCGCCGCCGCCGCCTCCGCCGCACGCAGTGAGTGTTGCAATGAGTGCAAAGGCGCCGAGTTTAGAAGTAACCGACTTCACGGTGATCGCTTTCCTGGCCCGCAAGCAGTAGGCCATGCCAAGAGTCTACGTTGTTGGCGCCACGTTTGGTTCCGCTTGCCTCACCCGCTTCCACAGGAGTCCAAGCGCGTAGGCGGTTGCCCGCTGTTGCACGATCTCGCGGTCACCGCGAAACTGCATTTTGCGAGTCTTTACACCCGAAGGATCGGCCAAACCGAACCAGACAAGTCCAACCGGTTTTTCAGATGTACCACCTTGAGGACCTGCGACTCCCGTGACGGACAGGGCAATCGAGGCACCAAACCGCTCCCTGGCTCCGGTGGCCATTTCAGCGGCTACTTCTGAACTCACAGCGCCGTAGGCATTGAGGTCTTCTGTCTGCACGCCTAAATGCTGAATTTTAACGGAATTATCATAGGCCACGATGCCGCCCACGAACGATTTTGATGCGCCCGCAACTCTGGTCAATGCCGCAGCAACACGGCCACCGGTGCACGACTCCGCGACTGCCAGCGTCTGACCGCGCTCGCAAAGCCCGCGTAGGACAACACTCTCGAGCGTATCGTCGTCATCACCAAAGATAACTCCGCTAAGGCGCTCGCGGATTGTCTGCTCCAGGGGCTCTATTAGCGCTTGAGCTTCATGACTCGAACCTGTCTTGGCCATGAGTTTCACATCACAGCGGCCGCCGTGCGCGAGCACCGCAATCTTCGGATTCTCTTGCGTGGCAAAAAGATCGCCGATGCGTTCATCGAGTTCGGATTCCGCGATGCCCATCGTGTGCAGAGTTCGCGTGGTGATGAATGAATGGGAGCCAAATTTCTCCCCCAGCCAAGGCAGCAGTCGCTCGGCAAGCATTGGCTTCATCTCACTGGGCACGCCGGGCATCGAGGCGATAAACTTCCCGTCTTTGCTAAAGGCAATATAACCGGGGGCGCTACCGTGCGGATTCTTTAGCATGAGCGCACCGCGCGGTAAGAGTGCCTGCTTGCGGTTGTTCGCCGGCATCTCGCGACCGACCACGACCGAAAAACGCTCGTGCATGTCGCGCAACGCTTCTTCATTCATCACCGCATCGACCCCCAGCGCATCGCAGGTCGCTTCTTTGGTCAGATCGTCGATCGTCGGACCGAGGCCGCCGCTAGTGATCACACCGTCCGCACGCTGGAGTGCGGCCACCAATGTTGCGGCAATGCGTTCACGGTTGTCGCCCACGGCATGCGTGGCATAGACATCGATTCCATTTGCAGCTAGCGCTTGCGCGATATGTGCCGTATTGGTATCGACGAGTTGGCCGAGGAGTAATTCGGTGCCGACGGCGACTATTTCGACTTTACTCATGCTTCGACAAGCTCAGCATGACAATTAGGGGCCCCCGTCCTGGAACCAGTCGGGGTATTTGAGCGAGGCGTGAAGTTCGAAACCCTCGGCGAGAGCGATCATCGCTTCGCGGCGCTTTTGCAGCGAATCTGGATAAAGCTCACGATTTTTTTCTTTAGCTGCCGCTTGGTGTTCGATGAAACCTTCGAATCGTTTGTCGAAAACACGTTGGAGCGACTCTTTGATAAGCTTGCCGATCCGCGGGGCGAGACCCGCAGTCGAGATCGCAATTCGCACCGGTCCTGCTTTAACAATCGCGACCATCGCAACGAAGCCGAACTTCGGCTGATCGATGCAGCAGAGCAAAAAACGATGTTCGTCCGCAAGCGCGCGAAGCCGCGCCGACAGCGCCTCATCTTGAGGCGTTGAGATGACGAAGAATGCCTTCGTTACATCGCTATCCTGCAGCGTTGCCGCATCTTTGATCCAGTTGACCGCGGCGCCGGCCTCTCGAAGTGCCGCCTCTTTCTCTACCGCCTCCCGGTCATTGCCGATAACAACGCAGGGACGGTCGAGCAAATTCAGGCTCACCGGATACAGAATCTTCAAAAGTCTACCGGCCGCAAATAGAATTCATTGATCGCGGTGTTAGAAAGCATCGCAGTCGTCGGCAGATGCCGTTTCCAATGCGTTCCCTCAACGCGTTTGCGCACAAGCTCCACCTCTTTCTCGGTGAAACCGTGTTCTGCGAATTGCTCCGGATTGTAGCCGTGCAGCAGTTGTGCGAGGATCGCATCTGCACGTGCGTACGTTATTCCGAGATCGCCTTCGTCGGTTTGATTCGGAACCAAATCCGCGCTCGGGGCTTTCTCGATCAGCGGAGCAGGAACGCCGAGATACCGCGCAAGTTCCCATACTTGCGTTTTAAAGAGATCGCCGAGCGGATTGAGCGGCGGCGCATCATCTCCGTGCCACGTGAAGTAGCCCAACAAACGCTCCGTCTTGTTTCCCGTTCCGATGGGCAACGCGCCGAGCTTTTCGCCCTGATCGAAGAGCACGAGCATACGCGTGCGAGCCATGATGTTTCCGCGCCGGCGTCCGTCGGCATCGGGTTCAAATTGCAAGTAACCGTCAACCGCACCCGTTATCTCAATCGTGCGCTCGTGGATGCCGAGCGCCTCGACGACGAGTTTTGCATCGCCTAAGCTATCGGCGCTCGATGATTTGTACGGCATCCGGATTGCATGCACGTTTTGCGGACCGATGGCACGCGCGCAAAGATATGCCGTTACGGCAGAATCGACGCCACCTGAGAGGCCCACCACGGCGCGTTTGATGCCGCGGCGCTCAACCAGTTCGTCGCGCAGAAATGCTTCGAGCCACTCCGCCGCCACCCGCGCATTTATTCGCGGCGGAACGGGTCCATTTCGGGAAGCCTCAATGACCGGCAGCATCGATTGCTCCTCGTGCGACAGGCAATTCATCATCCAGCAAGAGATCTGGCAAAACAGATGCAAGATCGCCGAGCAGCGGCAGGCTGGCACGCGCGAGGTCAATCTCGCGCACGTCCAGTTCCGCGCGTATGATGCATGTGCCGAGGACCGGGGCTGCGACCAGCACTTTACCGCGCGGGTCAATCACGGACGAAGAACCGCTAAACCCTTTGCCGCCTTCAAAGCCGGTGAGCCCCGCGTATAAAAGGTACACCCCGTGCTCCGCCGCTGCGCTCGAAAGCAACGAACGCCACACGCTCACGCTTTCGAGTTCTTCATCGCCTTCCACGCCGCGACCCGGCGCCGCACTCGGAACGATCAAGAACCGCGCGCCTTTGATAGCGGCGATCGTGGGCATAATGCTGTGCCACACGTCCTCGCAAACTAACATCGCCATCTTTCCAAATCGCGTGTCGAAGACGCTCAGCTTACGGCCGCGCGAGAGAAAGCGCTCTTCATCGAAAACGCCGTAAGTCGGTAGAAACATTTTGCGATGCACGTGCACGATGTCGTGGCCGTTGGGCGTCACGTGCAGGTAAACCGCGCTATTGTAGTACGTACCGTTATCGTTTTCATAGAAACCGCACACTATATCGACGCTGCCCTTGGACTTCGTACTCTGCCACGCGCCCGCAAGCTTTCCGGCGAACTTCTCTGCGGGCATCGCAAGATCGTAAACGGCGCCTTCGAGGAAGTAGCCCGTCAAGGCCGCTTCCGGCAGAATGATTAAGTCCGGCGGCGTCTCAGCAGCGAGTTGAACGAAAGTCTTCTCTAGTTCTGCGAAGTTAAAATCGAGTTGCCCTTTGCGGGGTTTGGTTTGAACGATCGCGAGTTTGCAGCGGCTATCCGGCATGTCCCACACTGGCCACCGCATCGTCGATCACAACGGCCCCGAGTTTTGCGGCGATCTCCTCTGCGGGATACGTCCAAATTTCGGCAAGCGTCGGGTGTAAATGCGGAATCTTGATGAACTCGTACACGGTGGATTTGTAACTCATTGCCACGATAATTTCGTGAATCAAATCCGATCCGTGAACGCCCAAGACCGAAGCGCCGAGAATCCTTCCATCCTCGGGCGACGCAAGCATCTTCACAAAACCCTTGGTTTTATTTAGGCAGAGCGCTTTCCCATGATCGGCAAAGTCGTATGTGGCTTTGATAAAAGTTATTCCGAGCGATTGCAGTTCGCGTTCGGTGTCGCCGACGACCGCGACCTGCGGATCGCTAAAGACCGTGTGTGCTTTGACGATGTGGTAATCCGCGGGCTCTGCCGCATTATCAACGGCGTTGCGGGCGGCAATCTCGCCTTGATAGATTGCGACGTGCACGAGCAAGAAGCGGCCGGAAACGTCGCCGACCGCAAAAATGTGGGGATTGCTCGTGCGCAGATCGAGTCCGACTTCGATGCCGGTAACCGGATGTGCGCGAACGCCTGCCTTCTCTAAATCGAGCCCATCAATATCCGGAACGCGGCCGAGGCAGTACATGATTTCATCGCCTTCGACTTCCGCATCGACCCCATGCCGCCGAATGTGTACGACCTTCTTGCCGCCGCGCGATGAAACGCGCATGATGAGCGTTTCGGTCTGAACGTCGATGCCTTCGTCGCGGTAGTATCCGGTGAGGGCATAACCGATATCGTGATCGCCGCCCGAAAGCAGATGCGGGCTGCGCAGAACGATTGTCGTCTTGACGCCCATCCGTGCGAAGAATTGTCCGAGCTCCGCGCCAACGTAGCCGCCGCCGAGCACGATTAATGATTTCGGAAGCTCTTCGAGTTCCAGCGCCGCATCGCTATCGATGTAGCCGGCTTCTGCTAACCCGGGCACCGCATTCGGCGCGACAACGCTTCCGGTTGCGATAATAAAACGCTCCGCTTCGAGCGTTTGATGATCGCCGACTTGAATTTGGTTGGGTGATAAAAACTTCGCACGTCCGCTATAGAGCGGAAATTGTTGAATGCCCTCGATGCGGTAGTCCGCGAATCCCGTGATGAGCTCGCGCTTGCGGCGCATGATAAACGGGAAGTCGATTTCCAGCGACCCGGTATTTAAGCCCAGCTGCCCCGCTTCGCGGATATCGTGAGCCATATCGCTCGAAGCGAGCAATGTTTTCGATGGCATGCACCCGCGCAAAATGCACAGCCCGCCAAGTGGACCGTGGTCGACTAACGCAACGTCGGCCCCGCGCTCGCGTGCCGTACGTGCGGCGGCAAAACCGCCGGAACCGGCGCCTATGACGATAAGGTCGTGTTTGTTATTGTTCAATGTTTTGACCCTTCGACAGGCTCAGGGTGACACAGGGTGCATTTGTCATGCTGAGCTTGTCGACGCATGGGCGTGGGAACACTACTTATGATTCGTCGAGGGTTTAAAGGGTTTCGCTCCGAGACGGTGCACGCTTTCGATAAAGCGGACGGTCCCATCGGTGTGCATGACAATTGAGTG
>JACRUB010000119.1:0-4089 GCA_014305015.1 Vulcanimicrobiota bacterium
GAAAGAATTTGCGGCACGTGCCTAAACAGTATCCGCGCGATATGATCGGCTATGGAGAGAAGCCACCGCACCCGAAGTGGCCCGGCGGCGCCCGCATTGCCGTGCAGATCGTCATGAACTACGAAGAAGGCTCGGAATATTCCATTCCGGATGGGGACGGCCACTCCGAGCAGTATCTCACGGAGGTTCCGGGTGCGAGTCTCGGACGTGGCAAGCGCGATCTGATCGTCGAGTCCGTCTACGAATACGGAAGTCGTGCGGGTTTCTGGCGCCTCATGCGCATCTTTGCCGAGCGCGATCTTAAGGTCACGGTCTTCGGCGCGGCGCTCGCGCTCGAACGCAATCCGCAGGCCGCCGCGGCAATTCGCGAGGCCGGTCACGAAGTCTGCTCGCATGGCTATCGCTGGGTGAGCTTTGCGGATATGAGCATCAAGCAAGAACGTAAAGAGATGCGCAAAGCGGTTGAGTCGATCGAGCGCACCATCGGCGAACGTCCCTATGGTTGGTACTGCCGCTATGCGCCGAGCGAGAACACGCGTAAGCTCGTGGTTGAAGAGGGTGGCTTTCTCTACGACAGCGACGCGTACAACGACGACCTTCCCTATTGGGTCCAAGTAAGCAAAAAAAATCATCTCGTGATCCCATATACGCTCGATGTCAACGATATGAAATTCTCGGTGGCGCCTGGGTTTAGCGCTCCCTCCGGCTATTTTGAATATATGCGCGATGCGTTTGACGTACTCTACCGTGAAGGAAAAACCGCGCCGAAAATGATGTCGGTCGGCTTGCATACTCGCCTTGCGGGACGTCCCGGACGCGCCGCGGCGCTTGAGCGTTTTCTCGATCATGTGGACAAACACGAAGACGTCTGGGTCCCTCGCCGCGTCGATGTTGCGCGTCACTGGATTGCGAATCACGCGCCACAATGACGACAAAAGATACTGTAATGATCCGCCGCGGCAGCGTTGAGGATTTGCCTCCGACCGCCGAGTTGTGGAACCGCGCGAATAAACACTATGGCCGTACTTTGGCGGTCGAGCATCAAGGCCACGTGATTATTGAGAGCATCGCACGGCGTATGACGAATGATGATGCCGATTTGCTGATCGCCGAAGTTGAGGGAAACCTTGCCGGGATGCTGCTCGGTTCGCCGGTGCGCGAGGATCGTGGAAAAGGTCCAATCATCCAAGGGCTCGCGATTGTAAGTTGGGTTGCGGTCGATCCCGGTCACTGGGGCCATGGAATTGCAACGCGTTTGATGGAAGATCTTTTGGATGTTCTGCGCGCGAAGAAGTTCCGTAGAGTAATCCTGTGGACGCATCAAGATAACGTGCGCGCGCAGCGCATGTACGAACGATTGGGCTTTACGCTTTCCGGCGAGCAAACCAACGATTCCGCAGGCGCCTTAGTCATTCAGTATGGCCGCGACCTCTAAGCCGCCGGACGTTGTAGAACGTCTCGCCACTCTTGCGAAGCTCGGCAAGCACGAGGGCGGCATCGATCGTGCACTCGCTACGCCGGCGGAACGCGCCGCGCGCGAACTCTTCGTCACATGGGCGCAGCAGGCACAACTCGAGGTGAGTCAGGATCGAGTCGGCAATCTGTTTGCGCGCCGCCATGGCGCGATTTCGGATGCGAAAGCGATTCTGGTCGGTTCGCATCTAGACACAGTCCCCACCGGCGGTGCGTACGATGGCGCGTACGGCGTCGTCGGCGCGCTCAATGCGCTCGATCTGTTGATTCGGCGAAACATCGTAACCCAGCATCCGGTGGAAGCGGTCGCGTGGATTGGCGAGGAGGGCAGCCGTTTTCCGCTCGGATGTTTGGGCAGCTCGACATTTTGCGGTCTCACACCGGAAGCGCAAGCGCTGGCACTCACGGACGAGAATGGACTGACGCTGCAACAAGCGCTGGCATCTCCCGAAGGCGGCCTCATCCCGGGCTTGCACGTACGTCAAGGCCGTGCCGTTGCCGCGTACTTGGAACTGCATGTAGAGCAAGGGCCGGTGCTTGAAGATTCGGGCGTTTCGCTCGGCATCGTTACCGCGATTGCAGCCCAGCGCCGGTATCGCGTGACGGTTGACGGAAAAAGCGGTCACGCGGGCACCGTTCCAATGGATCGCCGCTCCGATGCACTTAGCGCGGCAAGCGAACTTTTTCTCGCGATTGAATCGGCTGCGAGATCCACGGGCGATTGTGTGGCCACTGTCGGCAAGGTTGTTGTCGAACCAGGCGGCACCAACGTCATTCCACTTCGCGTCATTTTTTCGCTCGACGTGCGCTCGCCGGATGAATCTCATATATTGTGCGTTGAAGACGCGCTGCAGAAGGCGATCGACCACACAAAGCGCGAGCGCGGCGTCCCTGCGGTTGTCGAGAGATTGGAATCGCGTCCCGCTGCACCGATGGCACCACCCCTACGCGAAGCAATTCGACGTGCTGCCATCGAACTCGGACAACCGGCGATTGACGTGGCGCGCGGTGCCGGGCACGATGCGATGTGTCTCGCGCGTATCGCACCGGCGGCGATGATTTTCGTGCCGAGCATCGGCGGCTTAAGTCACGTCGGCGAAGAGCGCACAAGCGCGGCGGATCTGCGGCTCGGCGTCGAAGCCCTCGCCGCCGCCATCATCGAGGTCGACCGCACACCGTAGGAGGACCTGAGCGGCCGTAAACCGGTTGACGTTTAGAGTAACTCGCGAAGGCGATCCGGCGTCAGGCCGGACGCATCGAGAATCGCCTTAAGTGTTCCTGGTTTAAGATCGCCGCCGTGCATTGGAACGATCGCACGTCGTGATCCCAACGCAAAAATGCGGTGCGAGCCGCGTTGCCGCAATTCGATGAAGCCCGCGCGAAGCAGAGCCTGCGTCAGCGCTTTCGCGCTGACAGTCGGTAGTCGCGCGCTCATTCTTACGCTGCATCGATCTCGACGTGGACCTGCTGTTCCAGAGGTTTTAGGTCAGCGGGGATCGTCTCGCCGTCGTCACGCCGCACTTCGAGGCTTAGCTCTATCGCTTCTCGCGCCATCGCAAGAGCCTCTTCGAGTGTTTCGCCCTGTGTTGCAACTTCCGGCAACGCGGGTACTGTCACGGAGTACCCGCCTGCTTCTGGCTCGGGCGTAAGGATGACGGTGTAATCGCGCACAATTGGGGCCATGCCAATTTTGATTCGACGCGGATACTGCGCATCATGCGCCTTGCGCAAGAAATGATTGCTTCCTTCGCTCTCAGCGAGATGTCATGCTGAAGTGTTCCGAGGGCGGAGCGCTGGCTTGTCGAAGCATGGGCCCTATGCGTTTCTTCATCTGCGGTTCCGCCTTGCGCGGCCAACCCGATCACAAAAATCTCGGCGACGCGAAATTCTTAGGCGAAGCCACCACTGCGGCGAAGTACCGCTTGCACTCCGTGCGCGATGAGCATCCGGGGATCTACGAGGTGCCGGGCGGCGGTGTTTCGATAAAGGGTGAGCTCTACGAATTCACGGATGAGCAGCACAAGAATCTGCTCGCATCTGAACCGCCCGATCTCTATGAAGCGCCGATCGAACTCGAAGACGGCTCCAAAGTCAACGCCATGATCTATCCGCGCAACTTGATAGAAGAGCGTGGTTTCAAAGATATTTCCCACCACGGCGGCTGGGCAGCGTTCAAAGCGGCTTCGAAGTAGCTTAGCTCCCGCGGTAGGTGGAGTACCCGAACGGCGAGAGCAGCAGCGGCACGTGGTATTTATCGCTGGGTGAGTCAATTCGAAACCGGATCGTAATCACGTCATAGAACGATTGCGTTGCCAACTGTTCAAAATATGCGCCGGTAATAAACTCGAGCTCGTAAAACGCTTCGGTCAGCTCTACGGCCATGCCGGCGTCCCAGCGGCCATTCATATCCGTAACACCGTTTGCGATTTCATTGCCGTCGGCACCGACGAGGTGGTAGAGTCGCACCTCGATGCCAGCACCCGGCAGACCGCGTGCCGTATCTAAGACGTGTGTGCTGACCACCTACTTCACCTTTGCGCCTGCAGCGATCCATGCGCCGACGAGCACGCGTTCGGGATCGGTCATTTTTGTCAGATTCCCCAATGGCATGTTGTG
>JACRUB010000119.1:4189-5381 GCA_014305015.1 Vulcanimicrobiota bacterium
TTTTGTGAGTCAGGATAAAGAAGTAGCGCACCAGCACGCCCGCGAGCCCAATACCCGCGAGCACCAACCAGCCATACGGCGTGCTGTACGTCATTGGATAGTGATTGCTGATCATGATAAAGAGGACGGGCAGTGTGAAATAGGTGTTGTGAACCGAACGGATTTTTCCAAGAATGCCCGGAGTTGGATCAGGTTCGCGGCCCGCCCGAATTTGCCCGAGCATTTTGCGCTGGCCCGGAATGATGACGTTGGAAACGTTGGCCACCATGATCGTGCCGATGATCGCGCCGACGTGTATGAATGCCGCGCGTGCGCTAAACGTGTGGAAGAGCACCCACGACATGAGCACGAGAAAGCCGAAGACGGAACATCCGAGCACGAGCGGCTGCGAGCGCAGCACTTTGCAAAGCGTGTCATAAACGACCCAGCCCACGATCAGCGATCCGATGCTCAGCGCAATCGCAACGCCGGGACGCAAGTCGAGCACATTCTTGTCGATGAGATACGTGCTCGCTTCGAGCCAATAAATAAGCGCGAGCATCAGCATGCCGGTGATCCACGTGGAGTAGGCTTCCCATTTGAACCAGTGGAGGCTCTCGGTGAGCGGTTCGTTCTTTGGACCGGTGAGATATTTCTGATTGTGATAGAAGCCGCCACCGTGGACGGCCCACAACTCGCCGCTCACGCCGTCCGCTTCATCAGAGATCTTCTGCGGCGCCGTCAGATGATTATCGAGCCACACGAAATAAAATGACGCGCCGATCCACGAAACGCCGGCCACAAAATGAGCCCACCGGACGATCAGATTTATCCAATTGACAGGATAGCCCACTACTCGGTCACGATTTCGTTGAGGCGAAGGGCCGCAATCTTGCCGATCTCATGGACGGCGGCCGAAATTTCGGTGTTGCGATCGTTCATGAGACGCGCAGTTAGGGCTGCGGCAATTGTTTCCTTGGTGTTCTCACGCGCGCAAATCACGAACGGGAACCCGAAGCGCTCGCGATAGGATGCATTGAGAACTTCAAATCGCTCGCGCTCGCGTGCGGCCAAATCGCTCACACCGGCGGCAGTTTGTTCTTGAGTGCTTTCGCTCGTGAGCACGCCTCGATGGGTGCCGAGCTCCGGATGCGCCGCAATGAGCGCGAGCCGCTGCTCGCGCGGCAGGCTCTGCAGCACTCGCGGAATGGCT
>JACRUB010000020.1:0-8466 GCA_014305015.1 Vulcanimicrobiota bacterium
TCATGCACGCGCAGATACATCGCGGTGGCCGCGTCCGCAAAGATGAGGGGAACGAAATATCCCGTGTAAGCAGTGGTGAAAGCGGCCGTAACTGTTGCTAGATCGACATCCTTGATCGTGGCCGTTTGCACTCAAATCCCTAGGTGTTCAGTTCGCTTGCAGCCAGACGGTCAACCATCCACTTGAGTTCTCCGTCGGTAGGTGCAACGAGTTGTACGGGATAGAGGTCGGGACGCAACGGCCCGTTCATCACCGCCGCGAGCATGGGCGCTTTGCCCGCGCCTTCGGTCGCGATGGCCACTCGACGCGCGTTATTGACCAGACGCGGTGTAAACGTGATGCGATGTGATTTGAGCTTGGGAATGTAGGGCGCGGCCACGAGCGTCTTGCCGTCATCCGCCGGCAAGGATCCCGGAAACAACGATGCAGTGTGGCCTTCCGGCCCCATTCCGAGCAAGATCAAATCGAAACGCGGATTTTCGCCTAAATCTTGCTGGAGGATTTTGTCGTAAGCGGCCGCCGCTTTGGCGGGATCGTCTTCGCCGCGCATGCGGTGCACGTTGTGAGGCGGAATCTTGATATGCTCGAGCAGCGTTTCCTCAGCCATCTTGTAATTGGACTGCGGATCGCCGGGCGGGACGCAACGCTCGTCCGAAAAGAAGATGAAGGTATCGTCCCAATTTATTTCCGTGCTCATCGGTTCTTCGCCGAGTAGTGTATAGGCAGCCCTCGGAGTTGTTCCGCCTGCAAGCGCGATGTAAAATGCGCCGCGTTCCGTGATTGCGAAGCTCGCGCAATCCGCTATCAACTGAGCGAGTCCGGCTGCAAGGTCGGCGGGTGTCTCGAAGATTTCTACATCGCCCCGGTCGGTTTGAACCACCCTGTACCCTCCTTTAAAAGATGGTGCACTTTGCGCACCATCCGGCCTCCGTCAGCTTTCGTCACGATGCGCCGAAAACCGACTGCATGCCCCCACAATTGGACTTCGCCCTGTGGGACCCCATTAAGTTTTAAACTGTAAGAGTTCGTTGAGTACGCGCAGAGATTCTTCGAAGACTTCATCGCGTGAGGGCACGAGGAACGCTTTCTCAAGCAGCGAGAGATTGTCGATGTGTTGGAGCGGCGAGCAGCGCTTGGGCGCAGACTTTGCGCCGGTGACGCTCAAGCACACCGTGTCCGGCGAATCGGTAAGTTCAGCCGAGAAGGTCGAATCTTCAGTTGAGAGGGCAACGCGCAGCACGCGCCGCAGATCGCCCTCGTGCTTCACCGCCACCTCGATCGAGCGCCCGCTTTCATCGCAAAGTGCAAACCGCCCGCATGGTTTCCACCGCAGGCGGCTCGCCATCCAGGCGACGAGATAGTACGCTTCGGCCGAGGAGCCGGCCGTGATCTCCACGCGAATGATGCGGTGTAAGTCTTCGAGAAACGAGCGGTCGTCAAAAAAATGCGCGACCATATCTTGCCATGGCGCGAGCCGCATATAGGCGAGATCGCGCACCAGCAGCGGTCGCCCGCCGCTCCGGAACTCCGCAAATTCGCGAATGCCGAGATCGCTCGAGTCGACCCCTGATGAATCCACGATCACCGTGTCCATCATTGCAATGATGTCCTCGAAGAGCGTGTCATTTGCAACGGTATCGCTCGTCCACCACAGGACGTTCGGGGTATCTGCCACCCGCAAGGTGTTGACTGCCGAGCAAATAGCCTGCGGAGACATGTGCATGATGCCGAGCTCGATAAACTCTGCCGTAACGTTGCCATCCGCTCCAAGTTTATCCACCGACGTTGAAACCTTCGCGCCTTCGCTTCCGGAATGCAGGATCATCACCCGCGCCGGATATTTGTTCGAAAGCGCTTTGGCCTTGTCACTTGCGCGCCGGTGAAGTTCATCGTCCTCGATATAGACCATAAGGTTCATCGTGGTAGCAACTGCACCGTCGGATTCTTGACGTGCCTTTTTGAGCTGCGCGTCGATGGCGCCGAGGTCGAGTGTGGGCGGCTCGGCATTCGCCATTTAGATTCGCCTCCAAGCTTGTCCGTCCGCGGCAACAAGGTTGTCTGACTCCTCCGGACCTTGGCTCCCCGAGGGGTAGTTGGGGAATGTTCCTTTCGTGTTCTGCCATGTGCTCAAGATCGGCATGACGATTTCCCACGCGCGTTGCACGGCGTCCCAGCGCGTGAAGAGCGTAGCGTCGCCGCGCACGGCATCGGCAATGAGGCGTTCATACGCCGGAGCAGATTCGACGCCGAATCCGGTCCCGTAATTGAAATCCATGTTGACGCCCCGAATGTGATTCTTTGGGCCGGGAACCTTTGCATTAAACCGCAACGTCACGCCTTCGTCCGGTTGAATCTTCATTACCAAGAAATTCGGATCGATCGTGTCGCTCTTCTCACCGAAGAGGCGGTGGGGAATCGGCTTGAAGCGCACGGCGATTTCAGAGTTCTTGCGCGCGAGGCGCTTGCCGCTGCGCAGATAGATGGGTACGCCCGCCCAACGCCAGTTGTCGATGTGGAGTTTAACTGCGGCAAAGGTTTCGGTATTCGAATTGAGATCGACGTCTTTCTCTTGCCGGTAGGCGGGAACCATTTTGCCGTCGACCGTGCCGGAACCGTACTGCCCACGCGCCGCCTGCTCAAAGACTTGATCGTCCGCAATCGGGCGAATCGCGGAGAGCACCTTAAATTTCTCATTGCGAATGGAATCCGCGTCAGAGTTCACGGGCGGCTCCATCGCGACGAGCGCGAGCAGATTCATCACGTGGTTCTGAATCATGTCGCGCAATGCTCCGGCATTATCGTAATAGCCACCGCGCAACTCAACGCCCAGGGTCTCGGCCGCGGTGATTTGTACGCTATCGATATACCGGCGATCCCAGATCGGCTCAAAAATCATGTTCGCAAAGCGGAGCGCCATGATATCCTGAACGGGTTCCTTGCCGAGATAATGATCGATGCGGTAGACCTGGCTCTCATCGAAGACTTTTTCGACTTCGGTTTGCAGACCTTGGGCGCTCTTCAAATCGGTGCCGAACGGTTTCTCGACGATAATTCGCGTCCAGCCTTTGGTGTTTGATTTTGGATCGAGGCCGGCTTTGGCAAGATGTTCGACGATCAGCGGAAAGACTTGCGGCGGCGTTGAGAGATAGTACAGCACGTTGCCCTTGGTACCAAATTTCTCGTCATTGCTCGCAAGCTTGGCTTTGAGTTGGTCGTAGTCTGAGACATCGTCGAATTCGCCGCTGATATAGCTCAAACGCTGCGAAAAGTCGCTCCAGAGCGGATCTTTGGCGGGGCCAGAGCGCGAGAATTGATCGACGCTCTGTTTGCAGTAGTCGCGAAAGGCCTCGTCGGTATATTCCGTTCGCGAGTAGCCGACGATCGCGAAATCATTCGGCATGATATCGGTAAGCCGCAGGTTATACATCGCAGGCAGCAGCATGCGCTTGAACAAGTCGCCGCTTGCGCCGAAGAACACTACGCTGCAGGGCTCGGTGATCCTGTCGGTGTCGAGCCCCGCGCGTAGCGGATTGGTTTCCGCCTTGCCGTCCGTGGGCGCAGCGACCGTCGCCGTTGCTTGCGCCATTTATGCCCGCGCCGTCAGGGCGTTGTCGATGCGTCCCGCAAGATCGCGCAATGCGGCGTCGATGTCGCCTTTAAGATGAATGCGCACGCCGCGACGGCTTCGCTTGTCGAGCGATTGAAAGTCGCCGAGCGCCTGTGCGGCTTCGAGCGTTCGAAATCCGACGTTCATTCCTGGAATCGGAAAATCGAACGGTGCGTCTGCGGTGATTTGCATGAAGACGCCCGTATTCGGTCCACCCTTGTGAAGCTGGCCCGTCGAGTGCAAGAACCGCGGACCGAAACCTACGGTCGTCGCAACCTTGTGGGCATCGCGAACTTTCACGCGCATCTCCGTGAGTGTGCCGGTATGCTGTTGATTGCGCGCAATATAGGCTGTGAAAGCAAAGTAATCGTGCGGCTTGACTTGCGCAAAGAGTTGCGCGAGGGCGCCGTCGACGTCGTCGCTCGAAATCGGCTTGCTCCCGGAGAGGAAGATGATCTCAAATGTATCGCCGCTGACGTTAATGGATGGTTCGGTGAAACTGCCTTTGGTGGCATTTTCTTTGAGGAGCGCAACGGTATTATCTTTGGATTCTTGCACGTTCGGTTGATCGAAGGCGTCGATGCCGAGGATGGAACCTGCGGCCGCGGTTGCGATTTCCCACTGATAGAATTGCTCGCCGACGTCCTGCGCATCGTTCATCGCCATGCGAATAACCGGATGGCCTGCAGCTTCCAACGCCTTGAGCGCGGCATCGGCTGCGGTGTCTGAATTCGGGAGGCCGTCGCCAACATAAACGAAGACCCGGTCGTCGCCGTACGAACCCGGTGCACCAAGGGGCTCGCCTTCAATCGGAACGATGCCTTTGCCGAGTTTGCCGGTGGACTCCGCGATCAGCTGCTCGGCCCATGCGCCGAACGCTTTAACGCCCGGGTGCGTCACGATGGTCAGTTTGTCGCGGCCCGCTTTTGCAAGTCCCCCGATGGCTGCGCCGAAACGCACGCCGGGCGCATCTTTGCACGCGACGGTTTTATCATTTGCGTGCATCGCGCCAAGGCCTCGGTCAAGAAGAAGATTGACGTCGTAGCCCGCGAGCGCAGCCGGCAACATGCCGAAGTACGAGAGCGCCGAGTAGCGTCCGCCGATATTCGGATCGTTAATGAACACATGGCGGAAACCGTTTTCTTTGGCTTCGGTTGCAAGTTTGGTGCCCGGATCGGTGATCGCAACGAAGTGCGAGGACACCTTAGAGTTGCCGACTTTCTTGCCGACCTTCTCACAGAAGTACCGGTAGTACGCATCCGGCTCCGTAGTAGTGCCGCTCTTGCTGGCAACGATGAAAAGTGTGTCCTCAAGAACGATTTCGTCTTCGAGTTCCTTAATTTGCACGGGATCGGTTGAATCCAAGATATGGAGTTGCGGGTAGCCTTCGACCTTGCCGAAAGTTACGCGCATAATATCCGGCGCGAGCGAACTGCCGCCCATTCCCAAGACCACAACGTGATCGAAACACTTCGTGCATTCTTTTGCAAAGGACTGCAGGTTCGGAACGTTCTCAAGCATGTGCTGTGGAATATCGAGCCAGCCGAGTGCGGACTTGATAATTTTTGCCGCGTCGGGATCTGTTGACCACGGGCTCGGGTCGTGCGCCCACAGCTTCTTAAGGAAATCGTTTTTCTCGAGCTGATCGAGCGCCGCTTGGTAGTCGCCCTGATGCGAACCAAGGCAGAGGGCGATGCGCTCTTTGCCATCGGCAAGCTGCTTCTGTTTATAAACGATTGCGCCGAGCAACGCTGCGAACGAATCGGAGAAGGACGAAACGCCCTCTTTTTGCAGTTGGCTCGTTACTTCAAAGAGCGAGATTTTTGCATCTTGCAATGCTTGTATCGTGGCGCGTGCACCGTCCAGATCGCTCAGCACCGTATCCGGTACGATCTTGCCGTGATCGAGCAGCGCCGCGAATGTGTTGGGGGGCATCGTGTTGACGGTCTCTTTGCCGACGACGGTATCGACGTACATGAGATCGGCATAGTTTGGATTCTTAGTCGAGGTGCTCGCCCACAGTGGACGCTGGGGGACGCCCCCCTTTGCGGCGACTTCGGCGAAGGCCGGCCCGTGGAAAAGTGAGAGAAACTTCTGATACGTCAATTTGAGATTGGCAACACCAGCTTTGCCCAGCAGTTTGCCGAGTTGTTTTTCGCCTTTATCGATGCGACCCTGAATGAGTTTGTCGATCGCGGTATCAATGCGGCTGACGAAGACGCTGTTGACCGACCGGATCTTATCGATCGGCTCTCCCGCCACAATGCGCCGTTTGAGTCCATTGATGAATGCCTGGGCTGTCTTCTCGTACATATCGATGGAGAAGATGAGCGTGACATTGATGTTGAGGCCGCAGGCGGTACATTCCTCAATCGCCGGAACGCCTTCGTTTGTGCCTGGAATCTTGACCATGAGATTCGGACGGTCGACGCGTTTCCAAATCTCTTTTGCGAAATCGATGGTGCCTTGCGTATCGTGCGCGAGCAGCGGTGAGACTTCAAGCGAGACAAAGCCGTCGTTGCCGCCGCTGCCGTCGTAGACCGGCCGGAAGAGGTCGGTGGCGCTCTGGATATCTTTAATTGCGAGTTCCCAGAAGAGATTACCCGCATCGTGCTCTGTGCCGATCAGAGTCTTGAGCTGCTCGTCATAATCGTTGCCGGTCCCGATTGCCTTCTCGAAAATGGTCGGATTTGAGGTCATGCCTCGCAGTCCCTGATCGATCATTTTCTGTAATTCGCCGGAGGCAAACATTCCGCGGCGCAAGTTGTCGATCCAAACGCTTTGACCGGCATCGAGCAGTTGTTTGAGCTGGTTTTCCATTCTGAGAAATCTCCTAGCGCTAGCGCGTTGCGGTGGCGAATTTTTCGGTGGCGATTTTCGCGATGTTTTCTGGTGTAAACCCGAACTCTTTGGCGATGGCTGCGGCTGGTGCCGACGTCCCAAAGTGATCGAGGCCGAAGGTTATGCCCCGCGAACCCGTCCAGCGTTCCCAACCCAGCGTCGCCGCGGCCTCGATGGACATGCGCGCCGTCACATCAGGCGGTAAGATGGAATCGCGGTACGCTTGATCCTGGGCTTGGAAGAGCTCCCAGCATGGCATCGAGACAACGCGCGTCTTGGTCCCTTGGCGCTCGAGGAGCTTGGCCGCATCGCGTGCGAGGCTGACTTCGGAGCCCGTCGCTATGAGAATGAGATCGGGGGTGCCGTCGCAGTCGACGAGTACGTAGGCGCCTTGTGCGACGTTTGCGTTACGGGCGCCGAGGAACGGCAGTTTTTGGCGCGTGAGGACGAGCGACCATGGGCCGGACTTCGGCGCAATCATCAGCTTCCAGGCTTCGAGGGTTTCGAGCGAATCGGCGGGACGGACGACCATCATATTCGGTGTCGCCCGCAACGTTGCGAGTTGTTCGATCGGTTGATGCGTCGGGCCGTCTTCGCCCAAGAACACCGAATCGTGCGTCAGCACGTAGATGCAACGCACTTTGTTGAGCGCAGAGAGCCGCATCGAGCCCTTCATGTAATCGATAAAGTTAAAGAATGTCGCGCCGAACGGCAACAGCGCACCGTGCAATGCAATACCGTTGTTGATTCCGGCCATGCCGTGTTCGCGCACGCCGTAATGGATGTTGCGTCCCGCGTACGTCCCTGGTTGGAAGTCACCGAACCCTTTGAGGTACGTCTTCGTCGAAGGATCGAGGTCCGCCGAACCGCCCACGAGTTCCGGAAGCGCGCCGGCAATTGCGTTCATGATCGCACCACCCGCATCGCGCGTTGCAACCGAACCGTTCTCCTCCGTAAACGTTGGCCATGGAATTGAATCGGGCAGTTTGCCCGCGATCATGCGCTCGAGTTGCGCGGCGAGATCGCCGTAGCCGGCTTTCCATTTATCGAAAATCTTCTGCCATGCGCTTTGCAGTTGACCACCCTTGGCGCCTGCATCGCGGTAGAATTTCAAAACGTCCTCGGGAACGAAGAAATCCGGCGACAGTGGCCAACCGAAATGTTCCTTGGTCGCTTTGACGCCGTCCGGTCCGAGCGGCTCGCCGTGCGAAGTGAAGTTGTCCTGGCGCGGTGATCCGTAGCCGATGTGCGTACGAATCGCAATAAACGTCGGCGCGTCGCTCTGTTTCTTCGCGGTTGCGATTGCGCGATCAATGCTGTCGGCGTCGTTGCCGTGCTGCACGTCGATAAGCTCTGTATGCCAGCCGTACGCGCGGAAGCGGTCGATATGATTATCGGTAAAGGTAATGTCGGTCGGTCCGGCAAGCGAGGTTTTGTTGTCATCGTAGAGCACGATGAGCTTGCCGAGTTTAAGGTGGCCCGCAAGTGAAGCCGCCTCGTGTGAGATCCCTTCCATTAAATCGCCGTCGCCGCACAAACAATAGGTATAGTGGTCGACGATCCTCTCATCTTTGTTGTAGACCGCGGCCAAGTGGGCTTCCGCGGCGGCAAGCCCGACGGCGTTCGCAAAGCCTTGCCCAAGCGGTCCCGTCGTCACCTCGACGCCCGGGGTATGGAAATACTCCGGATGTCCCGGGGTTTTGCTGCCGAGTTGACGGAACGATTTCAGATCGTCGAGCGAGAGATCGTAGCCGGTTAAATACAACAGCGAATAGAGCAACATCGAGCCGTGTCCGGCCGAGAGCACAAAGCGGTCGCGATTAAACCACGCGGGATCCTTGGGATTGAATCGCAGATGGCGTGTCCACAGCGTATATGCGAAGGCCGCGGCGCCGAGTGGGAGTCCCGGATGCCCCGAGTTGGCTTTTTGGACTCCGTCGATCGAGAGCATGCGAATCGCGTTGATACGTAGTTCGTCGTCCGGGGTATTCGCCACGAAGTATCTCCTTCAGATGGAC
>JACRUB010000020.1:8566-26930 GCA_014305015.1 Vulcanimicrobiota bacterium
GATTCGAGGGGGACCTCCAATCTCTTACCGGAACCGATGCGCCATGAATTTGCAGGCTACTCGAGAGCAGATTGAGGCGCTGACGTCCGACCCGAGCGAGATAAAGGGCGCGGCGGGGAAGGCCATTGATGAAGTTATCCATGCCCTTGATTGCGGCGAGCTCCGTGTCGCGGAACCGGCAGGCGAGGACTGGGTCACCAATGCTTGGGTCAAGCAGGCGATTCTACTCTACTTCCGCCGGCAAGAGAACGAGTGGATCAATAATCCGGCGCACGGCCCCGAGTGGAGCCAGTTACCGCCCGAACAGCGTATCCGCACCGGCATGGTGTTCTACGATAAAATTCGTTTGAAGAATAACTACGACGTGCTCGGCGTGCGGTGCGTTCCGCCGGGCGTTGCGCGGTACGGCTCGTTTCTCGGCCGTGGGAGCATTTTGATGCCCGGTTTTGTGAACATCGGTGCCTACGTCGGCGAGAATTCGATGATCGATACCTGGGCAACCGTCGGCTCCTGCGCGCAAGTCGGCAGCAACGTGCATCTTTCCGGCGGCGTCGGCATCGGTGGCGTGCTCGAGCCGCCCCAAGCGCAGCCCGTTATCATTGAAGACGGCGCGTTTATCGGCTCGCGCTGCATTGTGGTCGAAGGGGTGCGAGTCGACCGCGAGGCGGTGCTCGGTGCGGGGGTTGTACTCACCGCCAGCACAACGATCGTCGACGTGCGTGGGAGCGAACCGAAGATCACCAAAGGCCGGGTTCCCGCCCGAGCGGTTGTTATTCCGGGAACGATGCCGAAGAAGTTTCCGGCCGGCGAGTTTGGAACACCATGCGCTCTAATCATCGGCACGCGGTCCGAAGCGACCGATAAAAAAACTTCGCTTAATGCAGCGCTCCGCGACTATGAGGTAGCAGTTTAGTGAATCCTCGCGTGCAAGAGATCACGGGATCGCTCATCCGCGAGATTGCGGCGAAGAAAACGCCGGGCTGCATGGATTTGGGACTCGGCGAACCGTCGCTTAAACCGACGATGAGCTTTTGGGCGAATGCAATTCGCGAAACGGAAAAAGACGGTCTGCGCTACACGCTCAATGCCGGTGATGCCGCGCTACGCGAAGCGATCGGCGCTCATTACTTGTATCCCGGTCTGACGAGCGCGGAAAATGTTTGCGTTATGACGGGCTCGCAAGAGGCCGTTTATGTTGTGATCAAAACGCTGCTGGACCCGGCCAAGGATGAGTTGCTCCTTATTGAGCCGGCATTTCCCGCGTATGCAAAGATGGCAAAGCTTGAGGGTGCGGCGGTGCACAGCGTTTCGATGGATCCAGCAGATGGCTTTGCATTCGATCCCGAACGTATTCTTGCCGCGGTCGGTGAGAAGACCCGCCTGATCGTGATCTGTTCGCCGTGTAATCCCACCGCCCGCGTGATTACAAGAGAAGCAGTCCACACAATGAGCGAAGGCCTGCTTGCGCGTGGAGGCGACCCTATCTACGTTCTGCATGACGAAATCTATCTCGAGCAAACCTTTGTCGACGATGCCGGACACTTTGCCGCTATCTATCCGCACACCATTGTGACGAACTCGCTCTCGAAGAGCAACGCGCTCACCGGTCTGCGTTTGGGATGGTCGATCGCGCCCAAAGAGATTGCCGCTGCGATCGTTAAGACGCATGCATGGGTAACGTCATGCGCGAGTACGTTCTCGCAACGCGTCGCGATGGAAATTTTCAACACGCCCGGCGCGCTGCACGAGCATGCGGGCTGGTACCGCGATCAACGGCTCGCGGTCAATGACGCACTCGCGCAGAGCGGCCTCCGATACGTCCCGGTTGAGGGCAGCTTTTATGCGTGCGTGAAGTTGCCCGAGGGCACGGAATCAATCGAAGCGGCACACGAGCTTGCCGATCATCACGGCGTTATCGCCATTCCTGGCATTGCGTTCGGCGAATCGTTGGAAGGGTGGCTGCGCTTGAGTTGGGTCTCCCCGATTGATGACGTGCGCGAAGGCATCAAACGGATTGCGAACTATTGCCAAAAAGACCATTCGCTTCGCTAAAAGACATCGCGCGCGGATTGGCCGCAAATGAAAACTCGCCGGTGCGCAGAAGCGTCTGCCCGATTGCGCGAGTCTCGCCCAGCATGATGCGCGCAAGCGCGATGCCCAAACTGACGCGCGCCACGCCGAGACCGCGAAGGGCATCCACGGATGGAGTGTCTGCTCCGGCTAGGATATTCAAGGGTGTTTCGGATGATGCCGTCAGGGCTGCAATTGTCGGCCCGTCGCTTACACCGGGCACGAAGACGCCGTCCGCGCCTGCGTCTGCAAACGCCGTGATGCGCTCGGCAGCTGCATCCAAACGCTCCTCGGCTCCGCCGATCTCTTGCAAGTACATGTCCGTGCGCGCGTTAACGAACAGCGAGTCGCCGAATCGCTCCTTTACTTTTGCGACGCGTTCGCGCGCCATTTCGAGTGGAAATAGAAATCCTGTTTTCTGATCGTAGTCCTCGAGATTGATCGCGACCGCGCCGGCTTTCTTTATTTTATCAACATTTTCGAGCAGCGCATCGGTCGTGGTCGCATAACCACTCTCAATGTCTGCTGACACGGGTATCTCTACGATTCGTACTATTCGCGCAACAGCGGCGATGAGCTCATCAAAAGGAAGTTGCTCGCCATCCGGGTGGCCCAGCGACCACGCGAGGGCGGCGCTTGAAGTTGCGATGGCTTTGAACCCGCACGATTCAATAACACGGGCGCTTGCCGCATCCCAGACGTTGGGCAGGAGCAGTGGATTGGTCTTGTCGTGGAGTTTTTTAAAGTCTTGCATGTTAGGGTCCCAACAGTAGAAAACGCGCTTCGGTTGCTGCAACCACGCCGCCTTTGGGGTAGTTCTTGTATCCCATGAAGATTGGATTAATCGGCAGCGGCGACGTTGGCCAGGCGCTTGCGCACGGATTTACTTCGGAAGGCCACGACGTCAAGATCGGCACGCGCTCGCCGCGTGAGAACCTGGTTTCCTATTCGGATGCGAGCTCGTTTGGCGAGATCGTCGTCATCGCGACGCCTTGGAGCGGAACGAAGGCGGCCATCGATGCAGCCGTTGCCGGAAATTTCAAAGACAAAACCGTGATAGACGTCACGAATCCGCTCGTGATGCGCGAAAACGGTCCGCCGGAACTTGCGCTCGGACACACCGATTCGGGCGGCGAGCAAGTGCAACGCTGGCTGCCGGGTGCACACGTCATCAAAGCCTTTAACATCGTGGGCAACGCCTTTATGTATAAGCCGGAATTTCCGCACGGTCCGCCCACGATGTTCATTGCCGGCAATGAAGGCGATGCAAAGGTCGCGGTCACACGCATTCTTACGTCGTTCGGCTGGGAAACGATCGACATCGGCGGTATTGAAGGCGCGCGGCTGCTCGAACCGATGTGCATCTTGTGGGTCCTTACCGGAGTGCGTAGCGGGAATTGGAATCAAGCATTCAGGATGCTGCGTAAATAGTGCCGACGCTCCACTTCCTTGCGCTGTGGACCGTTCTTAATGACCTGCAAACCGAGCATTTGGAGACTTTTTCCCGCTGGCTTCTGGTAGTGCGCGATCTTCCAGAGCACCCCGAAGAAGAAGGCCCGCTCAAGAGTTGGATGACCGCGGCATTGAAACTACCGCGCGAAGAACAGGCGCAGCTCTCCGATTTCTTGCTCGGCGCGCTCGAGGCTCGTTACGCGGAATAAAAGCTAAACCGGCAAAGTGAACGCCACCATCTCGTGCGCTTCCCGGTGATTGCTCCAAAACTTCTGTCCGTCGAATGCGAGAGCGCGTCCCGGAAACGGCACCCGCGCGAGGTCCTTTGCCGATCCGTCCTTGGGATCAACACGTGTAACATAATAGTCGTCGCTTGCTTCTTCGTCGCCTGTCGTCAACAAATAGAATGCGCCGTCTGCAAAGACTTGTCCGCAAATGCCGCGCGGAGCTACCAGCGTGCGCACAATCTTGCCGGCATCATCAACGGTTACGACCTTGTGGTTATACCACTGGCTAATCGCAAGGTTTTTTCCGTCGTATCCCAACTGTGAACCCGTATTTTCGGGACATGCAAGGCGGTATTCAGATTTGAAACCGTGTCCCGGGATAAAACGTCGGATAAAACGATCATCGTCCGGGGGCTCGCCGCACAACACGCGCAGCTCGTCGCCGATCGAGGTCATACCCCATGGCTTACCTGGAGCTTGCGATTCTTCTTTGACGGTCCATTGCAACGGATCGATTGCGTAGATGCGGCTCGTTTCGATCGATCCCATCCATAAAAATTGCCCGTCAAATGCGAGAGACTGAGGAAGGGGCGCCGGCGAGGGCGCCCGCAAAACTTCTACGATCGTGTTCATGGTAGCTCCTTACTCGGCGCCGTGCTTCTGCGCCGTTCCGGCCTTTTCGGGCCCGATCCAAACCGTCTGGATGTTAACGAATTCACGAATGCCGAACGCGCCGAGTTCGCGCCCGTACCCACTGCGTTTTATACCGCCGAAGGGCAAGCGTGGGTCGCTTGCGGTCATGCCGTTGATGAAAACGTTGCCCGACTGGATCGTCGCTGCTAGTTTTTGCGCGGCGTCGATGTTGCGCGTCCAGAGGTTGCCGCCCAGGCCAAAATTGGAGTCGTTAGCCAACTCCACCGCGTGCTCGGCATTTTCCGCTTGCATGACCGCCGCTGCGGGGCCGAAGGTTTCCTCGCGAAAGACCGCCATCGAAGGGGTTACGTCCGCGAGGATCGTTGCTTCGTAGAAGAAGCCTTTGCGCTCGACCGCTTTGCCGCCGGTAACGATGCGGGCGCCGGCCGAGACCGACGCGCTGATCTGTTTTGCGAGTGCATCGCGCAAATCGTCGCGCGCAACCGGGCCGAGTTCCGTTTTTTGATCCAGAGGATCGCCAAGCACTTGTGCGGCTGCGGCCGCCGCGAATTTCGTGGTGAAGTCTTCGTAAACAGATTGCTCGACGATAAACCGTTTGGCCGCAATGCAACTTTGGCCGTTATTTTGGAAGCGCGCACGCACGGCGACTTTAGCCGCCGCATCGATATCTGCATCAGCGAGCACGATGAACGGATCGGAGCCGCCGAGTTCGAGCACAACTTTCTTGAGCGCATGTCCGGCGGCGGACGCAACCGACATGCCGGCCCCTTCGCTACCGGTAAGCGTTGCCGCGACAATGCGGTTATCGGCAATCAAACCGGCAATCGCATCGCTCTTCAATAAAAACGTTGTGAAGATCCCCTCCGGTGCGCCCGCCTGGCGGAAGACGGATTCAATTTCCAATGCGCTTCGAGAAACGTTGGAGGCATGCTTGAGCACCATCGCGTTGCCTGCCATGAGCGCGGGCGCGGCAGCGCGGAAGACTTGCCAATACGGAAAGTTCCACGGCATAATCGCGAGCACGATGCCGAGCGGGCGGAATCCGACGTAACTCTTCTGCGCATTGGTTTCGACAATTTCGTCCGCGAGATACGTCGCGGCGTTCTCGGCGTAGTACTCGCAGCACCAAGCGCATTTTTCAACCTCCGCGATTGCCTGCGCAATGGGTTTGCCCATCTCGCGCGTCGCGGTAGCGGCGAGCTCGTCTGTGCGAGACCGGAGCACCTTGGCGGCAGCCGACATGATCGTACCGCGCTCGGAGAAGGACAGCCTGCGCCACGCCTTTTGCGCAGCGACGGCGCGCTCGAGTTTTTCGTCCACCTCGCTCCCGCCTGTGTACTCGAATTCCTCAAGCTTTTCTCCGGTTGCCGGGTTGATCGTCTCAATCACCGTGACCAAACTCCTGGAGGACCGGCGTAAATCGTGATGAGGGCATTGGGACGCAAATACTTCTTTGCCACGCGCTCGATGTCGGCGGGTGTAATTCGCGCGTAGCGATCGTTGAGGGTCACATAATAATCGAGCGGAAGCCCAAAGCGAACCAAATTTTCTAGCTCGACCACTTCGTTGCCGGGTGATTCTTCCGCAAGCAGCGTCCCGGAAACAAGGCGAGCCTTGGCTTCGGTGAGTTCCGTATTGCTGACGGGCGAGTTTTGCAAGCGAGCGAATTGGCCGCGCACGAACTTGACTGCGGAAACCACATTCTGTGGCGCGGCACTTAGGGTGATCACCAAATCTCCACGATCGCGGTCCGCATCAAGGCGGCTTCCCACGCTGTAGACCAGGCCGCGTTTCTGACGCATTTCATTCATTAGGCGCGATTCAAACGAGCCCGGGCCCGCGAGAATTTGGTTGAGCAACGTAAACGCATAGTAATCGGGCGAGGTGCGAGACATCACCGCTTGGCCGATTTGAATGAAGACGTCGTTTGCTTCCGTACCGACAGAGGTACTCGCGGCGCGTGGTTCCGGTAACGGTGGTTCATTCGTCGAGGGCGTCTGCCCCACGCGCTGCCAACCGCCGAATGCACGCTCGACCGCGTCCCGAGCGTGCTGCGGGGTCACGTCACCGACGATCGCAATCGTGGTTAAATCCGGCCGCCAATAACGGCTAGTGTAATCCAAGACGTCTTCGCGCGTAATCGAATCAATGCTCGAACGTGTTGGAAAGCGTAGGGCCGGATCGTTTGGTGCAAGCAGCAATTGAAGGAACGCGCGATTGACGGCCTCGCCGGAGATGTTGCTCTCTTGCGCGATACTGTTCGCCAGCTGGCCCTTCTCTTGCGTGAAATAGCGTTCGGGAAATGCTGGATGCTCTTCGCCGTCCGCAACGATCTGCAACATGCTTTCCAAGTCGTTCGCCAAGCCTTTGGCGGAGAAGGTTTGGCCCAAATTCACTTGAGCGCCGAGATCGTCGATGGCTTTACGCTGCGCAGTGAAGTCATAGTGCAGGCTTCCGAAGTTTGAGACGTCGGATGCGAGGCGGGCGATCCCCGCTTTGCCTTCGGGTTCAAAGCGCGCGCCCGAATCAATGAAGCCGCGGACCGAAACGATGGGCCGGTCGGTTCTCGATTGCACAATGACCTTCAGGCCATTGGCAAGGGTGAAAAGTTGCGGTGCCAGCTTGCTGCGGCCTTGCGTCGGCGTGCGAATGGAGCCGGCGATCGCCGGGGGTTCGACGATCTTTCCGTTAGGAACGCGCGAACTGAAATTGTCGGTGGCACTCGCGGTGGTTTTTTGCGACGACCCTTTAGACGGTTGCGCATTCGGACTCAAGTGCCCAACCACGGTGGGGGTGCTTAAGTACCGGCGAGCGGTGGCGGTGATAACCTCCGGCGTCAAGGCAGCGAGGCGGGCATCTTCGTCACTGACTTTCTCCCCGACGATCCCATACGTGTAGCCCACGAGACTCGCAAGCCCCGAGATGGAGTCCGAGTCCAAGACGCGCTCGGCGATGGTGGAGCGCTTTGCGGCAGCGACGAGTTCGGGATCGAAGCCGGTTTTGATGGCTTGGTCCATCGTGTTTTGAAAGATCGTTTGTGCGACGTCTGCACGTTGGCCCGGATTGAGAACGATCATGATGTTCATTAAGCCGCCGCGCAACTGCGTATCGGAATTGGCCATTACCGCCAGCGCCACATTGCTCTCGACGAGCGCCTGGTAGAAGGGCCCGCGCTGGTTGTTGATGAGGGTCGCGAGCGTGCTGATTGCGGGTTCGCCTGGTTCGGTGTCGCCCGGAATTGCATAGGCGAGATCGAGCACTTCGAACGGGAACGGGAATGGCGAGTCGGCGGTTTTTCCCGTTGCCGAAGCCGGATGCGTGGAGTTGTGGGCCGGAAGCGTGCGGTTCGGAATAGACCCAAAATCGCGCTGCGCCATCGCAAAGACTTCGCTTGGGTTTACGTCGCCGGTGACCACAAGCGTCGCGTTATTCGGGTGGTACCACTCGTGATAGTACCTGGCGATATCGCTCGCGCGGGCCCGGGCAACGTCGCTGCGTTTGCCAATCGGCGTGGAGCCTGCGGGGGAGTTGGGGTAGGCCGCAGCGCGAACGACCGACTGCAGGCTAAAGAACGGTGAGGTGGCATCACCGTCGAGTTCGGAGAGGACGGCTCCGCGCTCGACGTTCCACTCCGATTGCAGAATCAGCGCTTTGCGCATGCGGTCGGATTCGATCCCGAGCGCCACGCCGAGCTTATCCGCAGGCATGATGAAATAAAAGTGCGTGTAGTCGTAGTTGGTCTCGGCGTTCATGGTTGCGCCTAAGCGCGCGACGATATCATCCAGACCGCTTGCCGAGATGTGCTGCGAGCCCCGAAACATCATGTGCTCGAGCGCATGGGCGAGCCCTGTCTTGCCCGGCGTTTCGTAGAGCGAGCCGAAGCGGTACCACACATCCGTCTCGATGACGGGCGCGGCGTGATCCTCGACGACCAAGACCTTCAGGCCGTTTGAAAGGATCTTCTCGGCCACAGGTGTCTGCGCGGTTACGAGCGTTTGCGCAGAGGCAGTTGTCCATGGAGCGAGTAGGGCGAAAAAAGCCAGGGTGAGTGCTGCGGTGGAACTGCGTGTGTTCATTTTATCCTTGACTGGCGAGCGATTTTGCGTATTGAGCGAAGTCCTTGGTGTCGATGCCGGTTTTCTCCGCGATTGCAAGTAGGAGCGCTTCTTGCAACTCTTGATGGTACAACAGTCGTGAAATCGATCCGTGATCCGCTTCGGCGCGCAGTTCGTCGTGTTGCGAGGACTGGCGCTGTGCAACCGCAATGACGAAAATAAGAATCAGCTGGATAACGTTCGAGATTGTGAGGAAGAAGACGAACGGAAACGGATCGAACTTCGTAAGCACGCCAAACGTGATCCAGATGAATTGGATAATGATGGCAAGGATCAGCGCGATGGGAGCGCCGGTTGCGTCCGCGATGCGCTTACAGGTTTTTTCGATCGGGCTCAGTTGATCTTGATGTTGTGCGTTCACGTCGCCTGCGAGCGGATGCATCGTGAAGGTCGACGGACCCGATGAACCATTCGTACTCAAAAGCTGCGCCTTTCTTCCAAAGAGAGACCGAGATAGTAGCGGGCGGAAGTAGCGACCGCCCGCCGGGGCAGGCACCCGATGAGTTCCGAGCGCAGGATCTCCACGCCGTCCTCCTGGGCGAAGGCACGGATCATCTCGACCACCCGGTAGAGCGGAGTGGCATCATACTGCGTGAGGTTGAGCGATACCTGAACGACTCTTTCATTTAGACGTAGACCGAGCGCCTTGAGCGTTCGCAGTCCGCCGCTGCTCTCGCGGAGCGCGCGGGCAATGCGGCCGGCAATGGCCAGATCGTCCGTTGCGAGTTCAACGTTGAACGCGATGAGAATATCGCGGGCTCCGATTGCGATTGCACCGGCACTCCTGTGCGCACGAGACGCCCCGAAGTCCGGTTGCCACTCCGGCCGCTCGAAACGCGAATCGAGCCCTTCAAACTCTACGCTGCGCACCGCTGCCAAATTCCGGCGTCCAGGTGTGCGGGCCGCTTCCCCATATAAAAAGGAAGGGATAGCAAACTTCTCCCAGATCAGCTGACCGGCTTCGCGGGCGAGTTGCACGGCTTGCTCCATGGTCGCCTCGCGAAGCGGAACAAAGGGCAACACGTCGAGTGCGCCGATGCGCGGGTGGATGCCACGATGAGAACGCAAATCGATGCGCTTGCTGGCGACGCCCGCCAGCGCAACGCCGGCGTCCTTCACCGCCTCATACGATCCAATGAGGGTGAGGACGCTGCGATGATGCACCGGATCGCTCGTCCGATGGATCACCTTTGCGCCGGCCGCGCACGCGGCGGCGATGCATTCGTCGAGAATCTCGTTATTGCGCCCGTCGGAGATATTAGGAACGCACTCAAAAAGTGCCATTACCCCAGCGCGGCGCCGATTGCTTGTGCGATATCTTCGTGCGACTGCGGCGTAAAGAGCGTTGTGAAGCCGAGCCGCTTTGCTTCCGACGCGCGCCGCGCGCCAGCGGTAACGGAACGTACCTCACCCGAGAGCCCGAGCTCACCGAAGGCGGCGGTGTCTTGGCCAAGTGGACGATTACGAAAAGCGGATGCAATCGCAAGCGCGATTCCTAGATCAGCGGCCGGCTCGTTGACGCGCAAGCCGCCAGCAACCGACGCGTAGACATCGTGATTTCCGAGTTGCATGCCCACGCGGCGTTCCAACACCGCAAGAATCATCGCGAGGCGCGCCTGATCGAGGTTCGCCGCTAAGCGGCGCGGTGTTCCGTAGCTGGTTTCGCCGACGAGCGCTTGCACTTCAATTAAGACCGGACGCGAGCCAACGATGCTCGCTACCACGCAGGAGCCGCTCGGACGCTGCTTGCGGCCGGAGAGAAAGAGCTCGGACGGATTTGGAATTTGATGCAGGCCGTCGCCTTGCATCGCAAAAACGCAAATCTCGTCAACACTACCGAAACGGTTTTTGTACGCGCGCACGATGCGGTACTCACCATTGACTTCGCCTTCGAAATACAGCACCGTATCGACCAGATGCTCCAGCAACCGCGGGCCGGCGATACTGCCGTCTTTGGTGACATGGCCGACGATAAAGGTCGCGCAATCGGTACGTTTGGCAAACTCCATAAGTGCCTGCGTGCAGTCGCGCACCTGCGTCACGCTGCCGGCATAGCTTTCGGATTCCGGCAGCCAGACGGTTTGAATTGAATCGACAATCACTGCGCGCGGCTTAATGCGTTCGAGTTCGTCCAGTACCGCCCGTAAATTGGTCTCCGGGAAAACGAGAATATCGTCCTTGACTGAAAGCCGTGCAGCGCGCAACTTTATCTGCGCGGCCGATTCTTCGCCGCAGACATACACCACCGCAAACTGCTGGGTAAGGGCCGCCGCAATTTGCAGCAGCAACGTCGATTTCCCGGCGCCCGGCGGGCCACCGATCAGTGTAAGGCTTCCCGGGACGATGCCCCCGCCAAGGACCGTATCGAACTCGCTCATGCCGGTGCTTACACGCGCAACGTTTGAGTCGTCGACGTCTGCAAGCCGGATCGGTGCAACTGCCGAACGTGCCGCCGCGCTTCGCGCAACGGATGATTTTGGTGCGGAGGGCGCCTCGCTAAAAGAGTTCCACGCTTCGCACGACGGGCAGCGGCCCAGCCAGCGTGCGGACTCGAATCCACACCCGGAGCAATAAAAAAGGGTGCGGACTTTAGCCACCGCTATTGCCACCGGTCGACGATCGTTTTTGCGAGTTTAGCGATAAGCATCTGCCCCGCGTTCTCCGGGGTCCACTGCGTGTCTTTGTTCTGATAGGTGAATGCCGAAATAATGATAGGACCGTTATGCGCATAAACAATTCCCACATCGTTTCGCACTGCATCAAGCGCGCCGGTCTTATTCGCAACCGTGATGTTCCCAAGATAGCGCGGGATTGCGATCTGGTCCGTTTGATTCTTGAGCATGTTGATTGCGACGCCGCATATTTTCCGGTCGGCGGCCGTGGGCTTTGCGGTTGCGCCTGGAGCGTTTAAATCGCAAACGGCAAAACGTCGCATAACCCCGGCCATTTCGCGCGCGGTGGTTTTTCCAAGTCCAAAGATCTTCTGGTCCGCCGGCGCCGGTTCCACGACAGGCTTGAAGACTTTCTTATAAAGCCACGTCTTGTGAAGCCCCAACCAAGTGATGCGAGCATCGATGTTTTTCAAACCAAAGCGATCGATGGCCAGATTCGTCGCAGTGTTGTCGCTCACGACGACCATCATGGTGAGGGCATCTTTGAGCGTAATTGTAAGCGGCGTATCAAATTGGCCGAGAACCCCGGAACCCTCCACCTGATTATCAGATTTTAGACGCAAGGGCTCGTTAAAGCGGGCGAGACCGGACCGCACTTCCTCGAGCGCTTCGAGAAGAATCGCAAGTTTAATGATGGATGCAGTCGGCACCGGTGCGTCGGCGTCAAGCGCGACCGTTTTCCCGCTCCGAACATCCGTTGCAAAAAGTGCGAGTTTTCCAGCGTAGCCGGCGGTCATCGCCTGCAGTTGCGTTTCTAAGGACGCGTCTGTGTCGGCCGCGCCCGGCATCGGAGCAAGCGCCAGGAGCAACGAGGCGGTCAAGAGCACGATGGTATGAGTCATAACTCTTCATTCTAGCGGGTGCGGCCTAAGCCTAGTGGGAATTTGCCGGGCGTGAAAGAGGCCGCAACGCACATCGCAATCGATGGTCCCGCCGCATCCGGAAAGACGACCGTTGGGCGCATCGTGGCGCACCGCTTGAGGTTTCTCTACCTCGACACGGGTGCGATGTATCGTGCGCTGACGTATTTGGCACTTCGTTCGGAAACCGATCTCGATAACGAGCGCGCACTGGTGCGCCTCTGCGAGTACGATCCGATTCGCGTCAAACTTGATTTAGATGCTCCGAACGGCTACCGCGTTTTTGCCGGCACGCAGGAGCTTGGAGCGGAACTCGTTTCTAGCAGCGTGACCTCCGGTGTGTCGACGGTGGCCGCGCATCCGCTGGTCCGCGAGCGCCTCGTCATGGAGCAGCGTGCGATTGCGGCTGAAGGCCCCGTCGTCATGGCCGGCCGCGATATCGGTACGGTCGTTCTACCCCACGCGCAGTACAAGGTTTTTCTTACCGCCTCGCTCGATGCCCGGGTTACGAGGCGTCGCGAAGAGCTGCAGGCCTCCGGCGTGAACGTCGATGCACACCGCTTGCGCGAAGATATCGAAGAACGCGACCGCTTAGACCAAACGCGAGCCACTTCGCCGCTGCGCCCCGCTGCCGACGCAACGACGATCGACTCCACCGATGTCACCGCGGAAGAAGTCGCCGGTAAGATTATCGGGATGGTGCTCGGGGCGTGACACTCTACAATTTTGCGCAGCGAATTTTGCTGCCGCCGTTCCTCGCGCTGTGGCGTTTCAAAGCGTATGGAAAGGAAAAGGTCCCCATGGTGGGTCCGCTGATCGTGGCTGCCAATCACGCGTCCTATATGGATCCCGTGGCGCTCGGGGTCGCCTGTCCCCGTCCGATTTCCTATATGGCAAAGGCCGAGTTGTTCCGGATGCCGCTCCTAGGCCCAATCATCAAGCGGGTGTACGCTTACCCCGTCGAGCGCGGACAAAAGGCGAGCACCACAGGCGCCATCAAAAAATCGGTCCAAATCCTGCGCGAAGGGCGCGCTATTGGAATCTTTCCGCAAGGCACGCGCGTTCGTGAAGGGCAGGGAGAAAGCAAGGCCGGGGTCGCGCTTCTTGCAAGCCTCGCAGATGCGCCGGTGGTTCCGGCCTACATTTGGGGCTCTCAGGCCGCAAACCGTCTTCATCAGATAAAAGTCATATTTGGCGACCCGATACATCTTCCGGCGGACCGCAAAGCAACTCGCGAAGAGATAGCGAACTTCACTCAAGACGTCATGAATGCCATTAACGCACTAGCCGCCTCGGTCGAGAAATAAACCCATGCTCATTAAAAAAGCCAAAGTTCAAGGCTTTTGTTTCGGCGTGGCCATTACGGTCAAGAAAGCCGAAGAAGCGATCGAAACGCGCGACGACGTCACGACCCTCGGGCACGTCGTACACAATCCGCAAATGGTGAGTTCGCTCGCGAGCCGGGGCCTCAAGAACGCCACTTCCGTCGACGACGTCGAGTCGGGAACCCTCTTTGTGCGCGCACACGGCTTGCCCATCGACGTGCTCGAAAAGGCGAAAGAGAAAAACCTCACCGTCATCGACGCAACGTGTCCGATGGTTACGAAAATTCACGTGCAAGCCGAAAAGCTCAAAGGCGAAGGCTACAAGATTGTCGTCGTCGGCGACCCGCATCACCCGGAAGTCAAAGGAACGCTCAGCCACGTCCCCGGTGCCTGGTGCATTGAAACCGTGGAAGAAGTGGAAACGCTCCCGCGCGCGAGCCGCGTCGGTGTTGTCGTGCAATCAACGTATTCGAAAGCGCGTTTTCTCGACATCGTCAAAGCGCTGACCGCAAAGTATTACGAAGTTCGCGCGGTCAACACGATTTGCACCGATACAAATAACCGGCAGTCCGAAGCCGTGACGCTTTCCAAAGAAGTTGAAGTGATGGTCGTCGTCGGCGGCAAGACA
The DNA here is from genome assembly GCA_014305015.1 of Vulcanimicrobiota bacterium. Lineage (GTDB taxonomy): Bacteria > Vulcanimicrobiota > Vulcanimicrobiia > Vulcanimicrobiales > Vulcanimicrobiaceae > JACRUB01. The sequence continues at coordinate 22,570 of JACRUB010000020.1, forward strand.
TCCGCGAATACAAAGCATCTGGCCGAACTTGCGGAGATGAACGGTGCGCGTGCCTATCACATCGAGGGGCCGGGCGAACTGCAAGCCGGCTGGTTTGCGGGCGTACACGCCGCGGGTCTGATGTCGGGCGCATCGACTCCGGGTTGGCTTGTGGACGAAGTTGCGGCGCGGATGGAGGCGCTCTCCAGTCAAGCCGTCTGAGCGCCTTGAAGCGACGCTCGAGCGTGCTATTGGCGAGCAGCCGGCCGACACGCTTGTCGGTGAAATGCTCGCCTACCATTTTGGTTACACGCAAGGAGATGCACCGCGCCGCGGGAAGCGGTTGCGCCCGCGTTTGTTGTTCACTGTTGCCGAAGAAGCGGGCGCATCGGTCGACGACGCAGTCGACGGCGCAGTCGCGGTAGAGCTGCTTCATAATTATTCACTGATTCACGACGATATCGAAGACGCCGATCGTTACAGGCATGGGCGCGAAACGCTCTGGGCGAAATACGGCATTGCTCAAGCAATCAATGCAGGCGATGCACTCTGTGCGCTCAGTTTTCTCGCATTGCTTAAAGGCGCGCGACGGTTTCCGGCCGAGCGCATGACGCTTATGGTGCAGCGCCTACATCTTGCGCATCTAGCGATGTGCCACGGCCAAAGTTTGGACATCGCCTTTGAGTCGATGGGGGACGTGCCATCGGCTCGTTACCTAGAAATGATTAGCGGGAAAACCGCGGCGCTCTTTGCCGTCTCCGCCGAACTTGGCGCACTGTGTGCCGGACTTCGTGAAGAAGAAGTGCGGCGCTATCGCGAGCTCGGAGCGGCTTTCGGCGTCGCGTTTCAAATGTATGACGATTTGCTCGGCATCTGGGCGGATGCGCGGGCAACCGGGAAGACCCCGGGCGCCGATATCGCACGCCGTAAGAAGACCTTTCCGGTCGTGTGGGCCCTCGAGCAACCGCAGTCGCCCCAACGCGGGTTGATCGCGCAGGCCTACGAAGGCGAGGGTGAGTTGAGCGCCGCGGCGGTCTCTGAAATAAGTGCAGTGCTGGATGCAATGGGAGCGCGACAGGCCGCGCGGCTCGCGGCCGCAAAACATCTGGCCGTCGTAGAGCGCGCCCCTTCGGGTCGGGTTCGCGATTTTTTGCTTTCGCTGCTCCCCGTTGCTGCACCAACCTAAGGAGTTTGTCTGACTTGAGCACATTGTCGCCTTCGCGCCGCCTTTTCTCCGAATACGTCGTTGCTGCGGCGGCCACAATGCGCTGCATTGCGTCCGTCCTCGCGCCTCGTCTTCGAACAAAATTCGGCGTCAAATCCAAAAATGTCCCAAGTCAGACAAACTCCTAAGGAGAGACCGCGCTCATGAAGCGACTTGCCCCCCGGTCCGAGCTCTGGACGCTCATAACCCTACTGGGAATAGGGTTGATCGTCCGTCTCTTCTTTATGCACGACGACGGGTTCCATGCCGACGTCTCGTCGTTCGAAGGTTGGGCGTTCACGGTCGCAGAGCATCCGCTGCGCGACTTCTATGCCAAGGCCGGCTTTGCCGATTATCCACCGGGTTATTTTTACGTGCTCTGGATCGTTGGGCACATCTACGAGCCGCTCAAGGGATTGGATCCCGGCTACAACCTTCTGCGCTATCTCGTAAAATTGCCGGCGGTTCTGATGGATCTGGTTGTCGGCTGGACGATATATTCCATCGTGCGGCGTTTCGCCGATTATCGTTGGGCGCTCGCGGCGGCCGCGGCGTATTTGCTCAACCCTGCCGTCATCTTTATCTCCGCATCCTGGGGTCAGGTCGATTCGATCGCCGGCGGCCTCATGCTAATCGCGATGAATCTGCTGCTGCGTTCGGACGATGAAGACGAGAAAAGAGCGACGTGGTTTATGGCCGGCGCGTGGCTCTTGGTTGCCTACTCGCTTCTGATTAAGCCGCAAGGCATCATGCTCGCGCCCCTGTTTCTCGCGTTTGCATTTGCAAATCCGGCTCGGCGTGGGCTGCGCCTGCGTGCGACCGCGATTGGAATCGCCGGCGGATTTTTTCTCGCGTGGTTGCTTTCGGTCCCGTTCCATCCGGCATCCAATCCCATCGCAATTTTCGCATGGCTCTTGGAACGCTATCGCTACGGCTCAGGCGTGTACGCGTATAACTCCGTCAACGCGTTTAATCTATGGACGATCCGCTATCCGTTCTGGCAACCGGATAACGCCCCGGTACTTTTTTTGCCGCAGTATATCTGGGGCATCGTGCTGCTGGTGGCGGCCACGGTGCTCATTCTGCTGCGCTATATTCAGGCCGGGACGCAGCGCGCTCTGCTTGAAGCGGCCGCGCTCTTGACGCTTGCATTCTTCATGCTCTCGACACGCATGCACGAGCGTTACGTGTTCGATGGGCTGCTCTTTACGATCGTCGCGATCTTTATCGGGCGCCGCTACATGGTGGCTGCAGCCGTTTTGACGGTCACGCTCTTTGCCAATCTTGTGTACTCAATGCAATACATGAGCGCGATGGAGCAACATTGGGCGGTGGACGCGACGAACTTATGGCCCCACGTCACGAACCTGATGTCTCTTGCAAACGTCTGCGTGTTCTTCTACTTGGGGTACGTCTTCTTGGGTGGAGCGGAGACGGAAAATCTCTTAGACCGTGCGGCGACTCCGAGCGAGGAGCCCGGTGCCGCGCCGATGGTTGCCGATGATGCCCCAAAGACGCGCAGCTGGTTCGATCCGCGCGAGGGGCTTGCAGCCATGCGTTGGCCGCTCGATTATGCCGTAGCGACGGGGCTTGGAATCATTTCTTTCGTCCTCTCCTACATCGGCTATGCCCGTGTGACCGAAAAGGTCTTCGACGAAATCTACTTTGCGCGCGCGGCGGAAGAGTATCTCAAACACCAGTATATTTACGAAAGCACGCATCCACCGCTGACCAAGTTGCTGATTACGTTCTCGGTCATGCTCTTCGGCGGCTTGGCCCACGGCGACAATGCCGCAGGGTGGCGTTTCCTGGATGTCGTCTTTGGAGCGCTCGCAATCTCGCTCTTGTACATTTTTGCAAAGCGCCTGACACGCTCGACCCTTTTTGCAACCTTCGCGGCCGTGCTGCTTCTTGCCGACGGAATGCATTTTGTTCAATCGCGCATTGCTACGCCCGAGAGCTTCGTTGGATTTTTTGCACTTGCAACGCTCTACACGTTTTACCGCTACTGGATCTCTTCGCAAGTGCGGACCGCACAAGAAGTGGATAGCGTGCAACTGCGCAACCGCCTCGTCGGGACGGCGCTGTGTCTGGTTATGGCCGCGGGCTTCGTCTTCGCGCGGTTTCGGCCGGAGTCCGGAAGCGCAAAGATCGTTGTCACGATCTACGTCTTTGCGGGACTCTATTTGCTCTTCCGGGGCCTCATCTTGCCGCGCCTCTTTGCGAGCACGCGCGGGTTTACGTCCTATCCCGACGGGGCGACCCTCAAAAGTGATGAAAAGCGACTCGTCATAAGCGCTCCCGATGGCGGCCTGTTCGAGTCGCAAAAAGCGCCGGTTGCCGGCGATCTCTCGATTAACCTGCGCGGCAATCTTGTTCTCACGGATGATGAGCTTATCGAGACGTACCGCAAAGATGGCTCGCTCGAGTATGCAACGCCCGCCGGGGTCGCAACTTTCACCCCCGAGTCCGTCCGTATCGATGATGAAGGCGTTGCCCTCGGCAACCCACGCATTTGGCTGTTACTGTTTTGCATTTCCATCACGTGCCTTGTTACGAGCAAGTGGTACGGCATCATGGTCTATCCGGCAACGCTCGGCATCATTGCCTGGGTGTGGGCGCAACCGCGCATCAGCGCGTTCATGCAAAATTATTTGGGCCGCAAGCGGCGCCCGGCACGGTGGGGAAACCCGTTCGGCTTTCCGCTCGACGTTGTTCTGAGCACCATCGTCTTTGTCGGCGGGACGATTTATTTCGCTGCCTATACGCCGCAGTTCATCGGTCTTAAAGACACGCCCACGTCTGCGCCGCGCGCATATACGCTTACGAACGTCATCGATATGCAGCAACAGATGTACGAGTATCACTCCACGCTCAAAGCCACGCATCCGTATGCTTCCGCGTGGTGGCAGTGGCCGCTCGATTTACGCCCGATCGCCTACTACTGGAAAGACAATCGCAAGAATACCGGCGATCCCAAAGGGTGCTGCGTCGAAGAGATCACCTCGCTGCCCAACCCCCTCATTCTGTGGTTCGGGCTCTTTGCCGTCCCGTTTGTGGGCGTGCTTGCGTACAGGGAGAAGAACAAGGGCTACCTTCTCTTGGTTGTCGCCTACCTTTTACAGTGGCTGCCATGGATGCGTTCTCCCCGCATCTCCTTCGCATACCACTTTTATGT
>JACRUB010000080.1 GCA_014305015.1 Vulcanimicrobiota bacterium
TAGCACCCTCACCAAAGGAAGTCTATGCCGCGTGCAAACGCGTGCGCATGTTCGGTGGATGCAGCATGGCGTGAGGCGTTGCAGCGCAATGTTGTGCGTGACGGCCGGAACATCGAGAGGTCCCGGTTCATCGCTGCGTTCGATCAACGCGAGGGCAAGGGGCCGGTCCGAAAACGAACGCATGAGTTGATCGAGCAACTCGCGGCTTTCCGCGTCCATCCACTGCGCGTCGTCGATTGCAACGAGCACGGAGAAGTCGAGCAATAGGCCTTCAGTTAAACGCAGAAGAGCTTCGCCGACGGAAGCCGCATCTTTGAGCGCCTCGTCGAGTCCGCCCGCATATCGCTCGCGCTGGTCGCCGAGTTGATCGACGAAAGATTGCGCGATGCGCCGCGCGGTAACAAAGGGCAAACCGGATTGAATACGGTGGCAATCGACTGCACTGGCGAGCCAATTTGCGGCCGCCGCGTCTTCGGCAATGCGATGGAAGAGCGCGGTCTTTCCCGCGCCCGGGTCGCCGGTAACTTTGAGGGCTGTCGCGACGCGGGCCGCGCGTGCGGAGGCCAACGCATCTCCAATTCGGGCAAGCTCGTCGTCCCGGCCTACGAGCGTCGTCATCTAGGCGATGTCAGGCTTTATAAAGCGGTAAATGCTCCGCTAGGCGCTCGAGTGCAAGGTCGATATCGTCGAGCGAAGCGGCGTAACTAAAGCGTAGATAGCCTGTTCCCGCTTTGCCGAACGCGGAGCCGCCCAAACACGCGACGCCGCCTTCTTCCAACATGAATTTCGCGAGCGCCTTGTCGTCCTTCGTAATCTTAGAGATGTTTGGAAAGGCGTAGAACGCGCCCTCAGGCACGATGCACGACACGTTCGGGATTTTGTTGAGGCCGCCGACCAGACGATCGCGGCGTTCGCGAAAGATAGTGTTCATGCGCTCCACCGGCTCGTTCGGCCCGGTGAGCGCGGCAATACCGGCCATTTGAACGAAGGTTGCAACGCATGAGAATGTGTTGTTATTGAAGAGCGTCACAACCGGTGCAAGATCTTCGGGCAGAATCGCGTAGCCGAGGCGCCAGCCCGTCATCGCATACGCTTTTGAGAAACCGTCGACGATAATCGTGCGTTCTTTCATGCCCGGCAGCTCGGAGATCGAAAGAAATTCGCCTTCGTAGAAATTGCGGCTATAAATTTCATCCGACATCACGAGGAAATCGTGTTTGTGTGCGAGTTCTGCAATGCGTTCCAGATCTGAACGCAGCAGCACGCCGCCGGTTGGATTGTGTGGCGTATTGATCACCACGACTTTTGTGTTATTTGAAACTTTGCTTTCGAGTTCATCGAGATCGAGACGGAAGTTCTTGCTCTCGAGCAGCGGGATAGGCGTCACTTTGGCTTGCAAGTAGCTCGCCGTTGAAGCGTAAGCGGGATAGGCGGGATCGGCGTAGATCAATTCATCGCCGGGATTGAGAAGTGCGGAAAGTGTGTTCCAGATGATCGGTTTTGCGCCGGGTGCTACCACCACGTTTGCCGCGGTAAACGCGCCGGGCATTTTGCGGAAGTTGCTTGCATACTCGGCAATGCATTCGCGCAGTTCGGGGATGCCCGCGGACGGGGTGTAGTGCGAGTAGTTGTCGCGGATCGCTCCTATGCCCGCTTCTTTAATATGTTCGGGCGTGTCAAAATCCGGCTCACCGATCTCCATATGGACAACTTTACGTCCCGTCGCTTCGAGCGCGCGTGCGCGTGCGAGGACTTCGAAAGCAGACTCGCTGCCAAGACGAGAGATGGCGTCGCAAATGCGATCGGCGGATGCCGCGATCATAATCTTTTTAACCTTTCAAACTTTGCTTCTCTGCGAGGTGGGTTACTTTGCCTGGCGAAGCTCCTGCACAACAATTATGCGCACCCTAACGGAAGTTTTTACGCCGGGAGCACCGAGTTTACCCGAGGGTCTTCGAACTCTCGTCGTTTCTCCTGAGCGCGAGCTCGAACCTGGAATGACGGTGCGCGCGAGCTTTCAGTTCCGCAACCAAGGCGGCGCGCCGGCGACGGGCGTGCGCGTGCGCATGAACATGCCCGACGGGCTGGTCTACCTCATCGGAACGGGCCTCCTGGATGGAGTCGAACTCGACGACGAGCAAGGAAACTGCCCGCTGCTCTCGCGCAACGGCGCGCACATCGGCGACGTCGGCCCGGGCGAAGAGCGCAGCATTGAAATTGCCTACAGCGTCGCGGGCGCAATCGAGAACGGCTCGACCATCGAACTACAGGCGGCTGTCGCCGCTTTTGAGATCGCGCCGGTCGGTTCGAACATCGTGCGCCTGGTTGTGCGCTCCCATCCGGTTCTAGAAAACCAGCTCACCAACGTCGCCATCGAAGCGCGACACGGGGATGCTTACCCGGGTGCCGAGGCGACGGTGACCGTGCGCGTTCACAACGCGGGCGAGAGCAGCGCCCACGACGTGGTCGCGGTGGTGCCGGTCCCATCGTTTACATCATACATTCCGAATTCCGCACGCGTGAACGGACGCGAACTTGAAGCCGATCTCAAGGTGCCGTTCGATCGCGCCTACGCACCGGTGATTGCGCGCACGCTTCCGGCCAGCGCAACCGTGACGCTAACCTATCGCATCCGCATCGACGATCCGCTGGACGATGCAACCCCAATTGTTGCGCACGCCACGATCGCCTCGCAAGAAACACCGTCGTTGACTTTGGCCGATGCAACCGTAACGGTGCAGGCTTCCGCGCGCTTTGATGACGATCAAACATCGGTGACGACGGAGCCGGCAACCGACGTTGCGCCGGGCCAGCGCGTTACCGTGCGGTTGCACGCGACGAACGCCGGAACGATGGCCGCGCATCACGTCACCGCAGCATTGACGCTTGCGGATGGACTGCTGCTGGTGCGGGGCGCGAGCCGCCTCGATGGCCGGCCGCTGCGCGAAAAGAAAAAAGAGACCGGCGTCTTTGAAATCGGGCGCGTCGATGCGCGCGCAAGCGTTCAACTCAGCGTCGATGCGATGGTCGCTTCGCCGTTGCCGAACGGGACGCAACTCGAGCTTTCGTTGCAATTGCAATGGGAATCGGGCGAACGCGCATTTCCGCGCACGCTGACGGTTCGCTCGCAACCATTCCTCGCACCGCGCCGTAACGGCATCGAGAGCTCCAGTGCCGCAGTGGTGCGCCCTGGCGACGAAGTCGAAGCGGTCATCACCGTGAACAACGATGGAAGCGCGGCTGCGACGGATGCAGTGCTCGAGTTGCACGTCGATCCTGCCCTTGACGACCTCGTCCTGCTCGAGAAAAATACGAAGCTCGCGCTTGAAGAGCGTTCGTACGAGATCGACCGGATCGAACCGTACGCAACCCGGCGCTTTACGGTGCGTGCGCGCGTTCGTTCGCCGTACCACGACCGGGCAGAGGTTGCAATCGGTGCTAGTCTGCACACCCTTGAGTTGGGCGAGAGCGCCCTCGGCGAAGCAAAATACCGGGTCGACTCCCATCCGGCATTTACTGCGCAGCGCTCGACCCTCGGCTTGGTCTCCGACGACGTGCTGCGTCCCAACCAGCTAGCCGACGTGTACGTGCGCCTTATTAATGAAGGCACCGATGTCGCAAACGACGTGCGCCTGCGTCTCTACATATCGCCTGAAGCGCGGCTCGAGAGCGTCGATGGTGCTACGCGTGAGAAGTCGTCGCTGCTCTTTGGAGAGATCGCGCCCGGCGCATCCGTCGAAGCGCGCCTTGGACTACGGCTGCTTCGCAGTTTAGCCCGTGAGTTTCCGGTAACGATCGATGGCGTGCTTACGGCGAATTCGGTTCTGCCCACGCCGCTGCATCGCATGACTATTGTAACGACTGCGGAGCCTGACTTTGCCGTCGGCGCCCTTCGCTCGGAGCCCGTCGATACGGCCGATGTCGGCGAAACCATCGAGTACGTGCTGCACGTGCGCAACGGCGGGGATGGCCCGGCGCGGCGCGTGCAAGTCAATGTCGATTCAACCGATTCGCTCATCTACGTTCCGAACAGCACCACCGTCAACGACGTCAGCGTCCGCGACATCGGCGCGCTTGCGCCCTTTGCAAGCGATCGCGGAATCGTGCTCAACGATGTCGATCCCGGCATCGAGGCGACGATCCGTTGGCGCGACGTGGTGCACAACGGGCTCTCGGCCGGTGAATCAATCGTGCGGGTTGCGCACATCCGTTATGACGGTGAACGTCACGACGAAATCGCTTCAAGCGAGCTCAAAGTTCGCTCTGCACCGTCCTTTGCAAACAACATTCCGGGCCTGCCGTTCGGCCTCGATGGAATGGTCGGCCCCTCCCTCGCCGGCGGCATGCGCGCTTTGCCAAACGGCGATGACCGCTTCGTCGAATTACCGCCGGCGACGCCCGTATCGCGTGCCGATGTTTACGAAACGCACGTTTTGGAGGAGCCGGAAACTCACTATCTTTCATCCGGCGATGAAGTCCCGCAAAATGGTGCGTCGCATGCGGTTTTGTTTGAGGATTTGCATGCCGGCAGCGCCAAGATCGCAACGCTGTGCGCTTTTACGCACGACCAGTTGGAGAAGACGCTGCGTTTCTTGGATGAAGCGCGCTTTGGCGGACTCGTTTCGCACCTTTTTGCGATTCGCGCGTTCTTGCCGACGGCCGCCGGGGGATCCGGCACCGTGCAAAAAGCGCTCGAGAGCGAACGCGATCAATTGCGCGATGCACTGGACCGGCTTTTCATCAAACTGCGCTTGCCGAATTATGTGGTTGCGCCACGCGATATCGAAACGCCCGCGATGCGTGGGGCGCTTGCGTCCCTGGTCTCTGCACTCGAGAGTGCCGAAGTCGACCGGCCGCCGCGTCAAGCCGCGCCATTGCAACTCACCGGTGGTATCGATTCTGCGAGCGTTTCGCAGTTGCACGGCGCGCTCGACGACGCCGCGCTCAGCTCGGCCGCGCCCTGGTACGCACTCGCGGCATTGATGGTGGATTCGGCGCCCGCACTACGCGCGTACCGTTCGCAGTTGTGCGCATATTTTGAAGGCTTGCTCGAGTTGGAACCTCAGGTATTCCTCGATGTGCTGCAGCGCGAAGCTGTTCCCGCGCTCGATTCGGCGCTCGCTGAGGTCAAAACAGGATTGTTGACGCTAGCCTAAGGAGGTTGTCTAACTTGAGCACATTCACGGCTTCGCGCCGCCTTTTGGTCGAAGACTTCGTTGCTCCGGCGGCCACAATGCGCTGCATTGCGTCCGTCCTCGCGCCTCGTCTTCGAACAAA
>JACRUB010000071.1 GCA_014305015.1 Vulcanimicrobiota bacterium
GGTGGTCTTGGCCGAGCCGGGAGAGATGGTTAGTGCTAGAACGGCAACAAGTCCCAGCATTGAGAGGTTCTTCATAATGAATGGTCTCCTAAGAATGACGGATATATGGTTAATCGCTTCCGAAGGATTTAGGGGTCGGCAGAACTTTTCCGCTTAGGATGTCCCGGAGCGGGATAAGCGGGTAAGCCACGCTCTGCGTGAGGCTGGAATCCCAGGCCGCGACGATCAGATCGCGCATTTCTTGAGCTCCTCGGGCGAGCTGGTGCTGGACGAAATCGGTCCCGGCCGGTGTCCCCGCAACCGAAAACGCATTCTGCAAATCAAGATCGTAGAGCGGCGTCACTGCCTGTGCGCTGCCGGTCAGGTAGCCCTCGATCTGCGAGATCATCGCAGGCGTTGTGGTGTCTGCAATCGGCGGACCCGAGACCAATCCGCGCACTGCGTCTTCCGTAGCATGATTGCGAACGTACTCGCCCTCAAAATTACTGTGCACGTGGTACGAGGTGGAGTAGTGCTTAGGATTCGGATACTTGCCCCAGCCGTTATAATGCACGGTTACGTGCAAGGGCTGGCTTCCATCGCCGACAACGTGACCCCACACGCCAATATCGCGCAGCGTCAAGTCTTCGCGTAATGCTTTGTCGCTTGCAAACCAGGCGCGGTCCTCCGCCGTTGCGCCATGCTGCGCGAGATAATCATCCGCGCGCCAATAGGCAAAGTCTTTGCGAATTTGCTCCCACCCGTCGATGATGTTGTACGGCAAGTACCCTTGCGCATATTCATTCGTGTGTGCGGCTGCAAGTGCGATCGCGTATGCCCCGCGATCTTTAGGCAACGCATTGAGATGCGCGACGCCGGCAATCGAAAGATCGTCCAATGCATCCAGGTAGTGACCCGGGTCGTCATCGGCATCGTGCGGATCGCCTGAATCTTTGAGCCGGTCGAGTTCCGGACCGAGCGTCGTTACTTCATTGACGGCCGCATCGGTTCGCAAAAACGGCGGAACGGTCGTTGGTAGCGTTTGCATTGCCGTTTTACTGACGATGCGGTGCCCCGCTGTTCCCCAGGCGCACGCAGGTGCAACCGGCAGAGCAACAAGCACAATGACAAACAGGGCTTTCTTAATCATGCGTCCTCCTTTGCGGAGCGAAAAAATCCGGAGAGTTCGTCGAGCCGGTCGATTTTGGTCGCCGGCGGTAAGGCATCGATAATACTGCGTCCGAAACGCGAGGAGGCCGCGCGTCCATCTAAGAGCGCCACGAGTCCACGATCGCTTTTTGAGCGGATGAGCCGCCCAAACCCTTGTTTGAGCCGCACAATTGCGGACGGAATCATGTAGGAATCAAACCCGCTCTCGCCGCGGGCTTCGAGAGCTGCGATGCGTGCGGCCACGATGGGATCGGCGGGCGATGGAAACGGCAGCCGGTCGATGATCACGCACGAGAGCTGATCGCCTACGACGTCAATGCCTTCCCAAAAGGTTCCCGTTGCAAAAAGAACGGCATGGGGCGTCTTACGAAACCAGTCGAGCAAATGCGTACGGGGCATTTCCCCTTGCAGCTTGACGGGATACGGAATGCGCTCGCGCACGAGAGCGTACACTTCTCGCAGGCGCGCATAGGATGTGAACAGCACGAACGCGCGGCCCTCGCTGCGATCCAAACACTCTTCCACAAGAGGGGCCGCAAGTTTGGCGAAATTCGGCGTTTTGGGGTTGAGCTGCGGCGGCGCAAGAAAAAGACGCGCTTGCGTCGTGTAGTCGAACGGCGAGGGCGCCACAAGCTCCTGCGCATCCGTAACGCCCAGGCAGCGACGCAGAAACTCGAACGACTTGCCGTTGGCGATGGTGGCACTTGTGAGCACTACACTTGGTGTGCGATCGAAAAGCGCGGCACGCAAGAAGTCCGCAACTTCGTAGGGAGCGCTGTTGACTTCGTACCGGCCGTCTTGCTCCGCTCTTTCCGCCCAGGCAATCGCTTCGTCTTGCGGCGACTGTGCACGTTCGATCGTGGCAATGTGCGCGAGGATCGAGCGCATTGCCAGATCACGGCGGCGTTCACCCTCGGCATCATTTTCCGGTTTGCGCCGCAAGGCCGCGTGCCAGTTTGCGTATAGCCAGTTTTCCAAGCGAAAAAACGTATCACGCAATTGTTCGAGGGGTTGGCTTACATCTTCATTGACCGCGAGTGGATAGCGGTCGCCGGGCACGCGCGCTAGCGTTGATTCAAGCGCGCGAACGCCTTCCTCCAGCTCCGATTCGAAGTGAGCCGGAACCTGATACGTGCGATGCAACTTGCGCATCATCCGGACGACGGTGGCTTTGGAGAGCGACGCGGTCAGCGCAGCGGTGGCCCAGCGTTCCGTTTGATGGGCTTCATCGAGGACCACGAAATCGTACGGCGGCAAGAGTCCGCCGCCCATCGCGAGATCCAAAAAGAACAGGGCGTGGTTGACGACGACGATATCGGCGTACTTCGCTTCGTCGCGTTTTTTAAAGAAGTAGCAGTCCTTGAAGTGCTCGCAGAATTCGCCGACGCAATCGTCGGCGTCCGCATCGAGTTGTTCCCACTCGTCGTGCGGCGGTAAAAAACTCAGTTCTGAACGGTCGCCGGTCTGCGTCTTGGCTGCCCATTCCCACATCCGTTGCATGCTCCGGCTGGAAGGCATGAGACGCTCGGTCCGCATGCGCTCGAACTTCTGCTTGCACAGATAATGATTGCGCCCTTTGACCAACGTCACTCGCGCTTGTACGCCCAGCGCTCGCAGCACGAGGGGAATATCTTTATTGTAGAGCTGTTCTTGCAGTGCAATCGTGCCGGTCGAGATAACGACCTTCTTGCCACTGCGCAGTGCCGGAATTAAATAGGCCAGCGATTTTCCAACACCGGTGCCCGCCTCAACGATTGTATGCATGCCTTCGAGAAAGCCGCGCTCGATGAGTTGCGCCATCTGCACTTGGCCCGGACGCGCTTCAAAGCCCGGCAACGCAGTGGCAATAGGCCCCGCGCCCGCAAAGAGATCATCGATGGCAATCATGGTTGCTCGATACGCGATTCCAGTGTTTCACCCGTAGTTGCATCGACAACGCGCGCATAAACGGGCTTAGGTGGATAGAAAATTAAGAACGTGATTATGAAACCGGTAATGAGGCCGGCGACGTGGGCTTGTTTAGAAATCGTGGCGATTGTGAATGTGAAAAAGAGATTCAAGATCAGGATGCCGATGTTTGCGCGCACGAGCTGCATGCCGGGTTTTCCCAATTTGAGACCCATCGCAAAGAGCGCGCCGAAGAGCCCAAAGATCGCGCCGCTCGCGCCAAGCGTTGGAATCGTCGGATCGGAGAAGTACACAACACCGAGACCGGCGCCAAGCAGCGACACGAAGTAGATGAGCACCATGCGCGGAGCACCAAGAATTCGCTCGAGAAAGAACCCCAGGGACCAGAGCGAGAACATGTTGACAGCGATGTGAAGCAGTCCCGCATGCATGAACCCACAGGTAAAGATCCGGTAGTACTCGTGGGCCTGCGTGACTTGAATAGGCGCCAAAACGAAATTGTAGATCGGAGAAGTATCGGGAAAAGCGCCGCTTAGGGCATTCATTTTTCCGACGGCAACTTCCCAGATAAACGCGACCACGTTGGCGGTAACGAGCAGGCGAGTGATCATTCGGTGACGATCACCATACGCGCAAGTTCAAGCGAGATTGCATAGGTCGCGCCGTTGACTGCAATCGTCACCGGCCCGCCGAGCGGCGCTTTCTCCGTAACGCGCACGGAAGCTCCCGGACGCAAACCGATTTCACCGAGATACCGCAAGATTTCCGGCACTTCTTCCGTAACGCCGTGCACGGTCGCTTTTGCGCCGGATTCAATTTGCGCAAGCGGCACGCCTATCCGGATCGGATCGCTTAAGTCCTTGGGCGGAATCGGGTGCCCATGCGGACAGGTTGCGGGATTGCCAAGCACTTCAACCAAGCGCGCTTCAACTTTGTCGGAGATCGCGTGTTCGAGCATGCATGCTTCCGCGTGCACTTCATCCCACGGCATGCCAAGGATGTCGGTGAGTAAGCGTTCCGCCAGCCGGTGGCGGCGCATCACGCGCACCGCGACTTCCAAACCCTTTGTGGTGAGCTTTGCTTCGCCGCGCGCGCGGTGCTCGATGTACCCATCGGTTGCGAGCTTTTTTAACATGCCGCTTACCGAAGCGGGCGCAACGCCGAGTTCAGAGGCCAGGCCAGAGGTCGTAACGCCCGGGCCTTCCCGTTCAAGCCGGTAGACGGCCTCGAGATATTCCTCGTTGGATTCCGCAAAATGGGTGTGGCCGGGCATTGCGTCCTATGTTCGACGCGCGGTTGGCAGTTCCGCGCACGCTTGCTCGAATCGCTCGCGCATGCTTGCCTTGGAGCGTTCCGAGGCAAAACTGTAGTCGATCGCGTTGCGCGCGAAGCGCAACACGGCATCTCTACCGAGCAACTTCTCGGCAAAAGCGTATTCCGTCGTGATGTCGGTCTGAAACATTGCGGGATCGTCACTGTCAAGTACGATCGTGACACCCGCGCGTTCGAGTTCTTGCAGCGGATGCGCTGCGTCTTTCGCAACCACGCCGGTGCGGTAATTCGAAGTCGGACAGACCTCAAGCGGAATCTTGCGGCTCACCAGCAGTTCGATGAGTTCCGGATCTTCGAGCGAGCGAATCCCGTGGCCGATTCGCTCCGCGCCCAACACGTCGATGGCATCGCGCACACTTTTTGCTCCGGCGGACTCGCCGGCATGCACTACCGTGCGCAAGCCCTTGCTGCGCGCGTAGTTGAAGGCATCGGCAAAAAGCTCGGGTGGAAAGTTTGCTTCATCGCCTCCGAGTCCGATGCCAACGCAGCCGTAGCGCTCGAGCCCCGCGGCTAAACGTGCAATTTCTAGCGCCGGCTCCGGTCCGAAGTTGCGCGTGAGATCGACGATAAATCGAACCACCGGCCCTCCGTCGGCCGCCCGGTCACCCGCTTCATTGTACATTTGGTACAGCGTCTGTTCGATATCCAATTCGGGATTGAAAAAACGCCAGACCGACGGCGAAACAAACAGCTCCGCATACATCACATGGTGTCCTTGCGCATCCTCGGAATACTCGCGAAGCAAGCGAACGTAATCGGCTGGCGTGTGCAGCGATCTGCACGCGGCGGCGAAGGTAAAGAGAAATTCGCCGAAGTCCTTAAAGCCATACACGTCATCGACGGCTTTGGGC
>JACRUB010000156.1 GCA_014305015.1 Vulcanimicrobiota bacterium
ACTGCTTGCATTGAAATCGAGAGACGCGCTTTGGCGACAAGCACATCCAGTGTCGCAAGCATCTCGATGTTCGCCTCGATCTGCGTCCCTTCGTCCCCTATGCGTTTCGAAAGCTCGGCCAAAATACGTGCGACCTCGCGCTCTTCTTCAAGACGCAAGGTACGTAAGCGGTTGTTGGTTTCGAGCGCCGCCAAAGGTTCAACGAACAGCGTCTGCCCACTCGAACTTGTATCGTGCACGATGCCGGGAAACTCACCGGAGAATTCTGCTTTGATCGGCACCACGAACCGCCCGTCGCGGATCGTCACGACGGCATCTTGAATCGCATTCGCGTATTTGGATGAACGCAGCATCGCAGAGACTTTGTCGCGCGCATCGTTCTGGGACGTCACTAGGCTGCGGCGAATGCGGCCGAGCGCAGGCGAGGCGCGATCCAGAACAGCGCCGCGTTCGTCGATCGCATCGGTGAGCGCCGAGATCAATTCCTTGAGCTGCTTGTATCCCGCCGTGAGATTTTTGATGATGTCGCTCTCGCTCTCGCGCGCCTTGTTATACGCGGCGGCAGCCGCGGCAAGCGAATCCCCGACCGCGCGCAATTCGGTTGCCGAGACCGTCTGACCACGGGCACCCGCGGCGACCAACGGTTCGGTTTCGATTGCGCGCCCAACAAACAGATCGGCGGCAACAACGAGTTCGCGCACCTCCGCCGTCTCGCGCTGCGCGCGGCGAACGCCGGGGAGGTCGATCTCGGGCGCAAGTTCAACGGTACGATCGCGCCCACGCTCGGTCTGGGTTAGTGCAACGACGCGGTCGCGTATGCTCGCAAAATCAAGTGTCTCTAGGGTACGTTCGTCAGCTAACTGCATGCGGGCTTTACGGCTCAGGGGATCTGGCGGCAGATCGCGTGGGCCACGTCGTTAGGTTTGACCCCGTCGTCCATCTGAAGAGCAAGGCGGATATAGTGTTCGTTGCGCAACTCGATCACCAAGCAGTCGTGTGCGCCCCGGATATCGCAAAAAACGAGGCCGTCCGGAGAGGTGAAGGTGCCCGCTGTAACAGCATTCGGGAAACTCGTGCCCAATAATCGCCATTGCAAGTGCAGCGCTTCGCGGCCGCTGACGTACGCATTCGTTACATGTGTTAGCGGAATCGAAAACGAGCCGTGAAACGTCATAAAACGGTCAGACGGCGTGAGGTCGACATACAGCATGGCGCTAGCAAGGCGAATCTTTGCCACGGTTGTTTAGGTCAGTTTCTCTTTCATACGTTCTTGGACCAGTGCGGGATTGGCTTTGCCTCTGCTAGCCTTCATCACTTGGCCGACAAGGAAGCCCATCACGTTGGTCTTGCCGCCCTTGTAGTCCGCAACGGATTTTTCGTTCGCCGCAAGTACTCCGTCGATGAAGCCGTCGATCGCGCCGGGATCGCTGGTTTGCGCGAGGCCTTCTTTCTCAACGATAGACTTTGGAGCGCCTTCCCCTTTCCACATGCGCCCGACGAGTTCTTTAGCGATCTTGGAATTGATCGTGTTGGATTCGACGAGTGTAATGAGTTCCGCAACATGCTGCGGTTTAACGGGCGACTCGTAAACCGGCGTGTCGCTCTCGTTCGCAAGACGTGAAAGGTCGCCCAGCACGAAGTTCACGCTCTGCTGCGCGTTTTTGCTTGCATTCACGCACGCATCGAAGTACTCCGCAAGGGGGGCATTCTCGACCAGCTGCGTGGCCTGCGCGACGCTCAGTTTGAACTCACAGTGATAGCGGGCAAAGCGTGCCGGCGGCAATTCGGGCATGTCCTTGCGAATGCGCTCGACCGTCGCGCGATCGACTTCGACCGGAACCAAATCGGGATCCGGGAAATACCGGTAGTCATGCGCCTGTTCTTTGCTGCGCATGGTATGGGTGGTCCCAGTCACTTCGTCCCACCCGCGCGTTTCTTGCACGACGCGTCCGCCGGATTCGACGATTTCGATCTGCCGGGCGATCTCGCTTTCGATCGCGCGATGCACGGAGCGGAACGAATTCATGTTCTTGATCTCGGCTTTGGTGCCGAGCTCTTTTGCACCAACCGGGCGAATCGAGACGTTTGCATCGCAACGCAGCGAGCCTTCTTCCATCTTGACGTCACTGACCCCGAGTTGCACAAAGGTTCGTTTGAGCGCTTCCAGATACCCGACGGCTTCATCCGCGTTATGAATCTCGGGTTCCGAGACGCACTCCATGAGCGGAACGCCTGCGCGATTGAAATCGATTAGCGAATGTGAGCTGCCGGCAATCCGGCCATCACCACTGCCGGAGTGGGTCGACTTGCCTGTATCTTCTTCCAAATGAATGCGCGTGAGGCGACATTCTTTCATTGTGCCGTCTTCTAGCCAATACCGAACGACGCCGCCTTGTGTGAGCGGCATATCGAACTGCGAGATCTGATAATCTTTTGGCATGTCCGGATAGAAGTAGTTCTTGCGATCAAACTTTGAGAATTCCGGAATCTGTGCATCGAATGCAAGACCCGCCGCAATCATGTGCTCGATTGCAACTCTGTTAGCGACCGGCAGGGCGCCGGGCAATGCAAGGCACACCGGACAGACTTTGGTGTTGGGTTCGCCGCCGAACTCATTGGCGCACCCGCAGAACATCTTGCTATTCGTTTTCAGCTCAACGTGACACTCAATGCCGATCACAGCTTCCCATTTTGAAGGCGCTGCGCCCTCGGCTCCGCGCCCGCCAGCCGATGGTTGGGGCCCCCCAACCGCGTGTGCGCTCTCGATGTTGCTCATACTAGATTCCCCGTGGGCGCGCGATGGAGACTGACGTCTAATTTGTTGTTTTTATAGTGCATGGTGGCTTTTTCGTAGGCGTGGGCCGCGGAGAGCAATTCGCGTTCTGCGAAGATCGGTGCGCAGAGCTGCAAGCCCATTGGCACTGATTTGCCCTCGACGCTCACCGAACCGCACGGGACCGAGAGCGCAGGTAGGCCGGCCAGCGACATTGGAATCGTATAATAGTCCATCAAATACATACTGTAAGGATCGCTCTTTGCTCCAGATACAAATGCGGGAGACGACGCGGCGGGACACGCGATGAGGTCGCACGTTGCAAAGGCTTTCTTGAAATCATCACCGATGAGCGTACGCACTTTCTGCGCCTTTACATAGTACGCATCATAGTATCCGCTCGAGAGCGCATAGGTCCCGATAAGGATGCGGCGTTTAACTTCGGGTCCGAAGCCGGCGGCACGGGTCGCCTCGTACATCTCGCCCACGTCGTTGCCCTCAACGCGCAGACCGTACCGGACGCCGTCAAAGCGTGCTAGGTTTGATGAACACTCCGCCGGTGCAATGAGGTAGTACGTCGCCAAGCCATAATCGGCCGTCGGCAACGAGACTTCGATGAGTTCAGCGCCGAGTTTTTCGAGATCTCTATATGCCTGCTTGTAAACGGCATCAATCGCGGCCCCGAGCTTGCCGGTTTCGAATTCTTTGACGATGCCGATGCGCTTGCCGCGCAGATCATCGCGCAAAGCGCTGAAGGTTGGCTCGAGGGGCCGGTCGATGCTGGTCGAATCCATCGGATCGTATCCCGCCATCACGTCGTATGCGAGCGCAGCATCTTCGACCGTGCGCGTAAGCGGTCCGATCTGATCCAAACTTGATGCGAAGGCAATGAGACCGTACCGCGAAACGCGACCGTACGTCGGTTTGAAACCGACCACACCGCAAAATGCACCGGGTTCGCGAATTGAACCGCCGGTATCGCTTCCCAGCCCGACTGCGGCAAGATGCGCCGAAACCGCAGCCGCACTTCCGCCGCTGGAGCCACCCGGAACGCGCGAAAGGTCGAGCGGATTGCGCGTTTGCAGCAATGCGCTATTTTCGCAGGAGCTGCCCATTGCAAATTCATCCATGTTGGATTTGCCGACCGGAATACCGCCTGCATCCAAAATACGCTGCACGGCCGTGCCGGTGTATGGTGCAATCCAGTTTTCCAAAATCTTTGAGCCGCACGTGGTGCGCGTGCCAGCGAGGCACATGTTGTCTTTGACGGCGACGGGCACGCCCGCCATCGCAAGTTTCTCACCGCCCGCAATACGCGCATCAACGCGATCCGCCGCCGCGCGTGCCATGTCGTGCAGGCGTGTCAAATACGCGCCGAGGCGCTCGTCGACCGCATCGATCTGTCCGAGCGTTGCATCCGTAACTTCACGAGCCGAAATCTCGCGCGCATTCACGGCCCGGGCAACATCTACACCGCTACGCTCTACCGTCGACATCTAGCCATCCTCCGCAATGATGCGCGGTACGCGGAAAAAACTTCCTTGCGCTTGCGGCGCCATCGAAAGGACTGTCTTGCGATCGAGGCAAGGGCGCACTTCGTCTTCCCGCTCAACATTACGCGATTCAACCACCTGGGCGGTCGCGGGGATGCTGTCTGTATCGAGCTTCGAGATGACGTTGACATGCTCGAGCAGATCGCCGAGCTGTTGCCCGAAGCGCTGGACCTCGTCGTCGGTTAATGCAATACGCGCAAGTTTTGCGACGTAGCGTATATCAATTTTATCGGATGACAAACTCAGGATACTCCGCTTGGTGGATTGCGAATTCATCGTCAAGCGGCCACTCGGGAATCTGGGCATCGGCGAAAGGGTCCTCCGCCTGCTCTTCTTCCAATGTAGCCTCGTGGCTGACGCTGACGTCGCGATAGAGCGTAACGAGCGTCTCGATGTGCCCGGTCTGCGGGAACATGTCGAACGGCTGCACGACTCCTAAGCGGTATCCTTTGGATGCAAGAAACTTCAAATCCCGGGCGAGGGTCGCGGGATCACACGAGAGGTACCACAGATTCTGGACCGCTGCCGCCGCAATTGCGCCCAGCGTCTGCTCGTCGCTGCCTTTGCGGGGCGGGTCCAAAAAGACGATCTCCGCCGCCTTGAGCTCGTCCATGACCTCGGGCCGGTTGACCGCCTCTTCCACCTTTGCAGTCTTAAAGCGAACCTGCGCGGAGAGTCCGTTGAGCTCTGCATTTTCTCCCGCCTCGGTTACCGCAAAGCGGTTTTCTTCAATCCCGTACACCGTCGAGCCGAGCTTGGCGAAAAACAGCGCAAACGTTCCGACGCCGCAATACAGGTCGACGATCCGCCGTGATTCGCGCAGCCCCGGCTCCATGAAAATTAAGATGCGGGCGACGATTTCCGTATTGACTTGAAAAAACGA
>JACRUB010000169.1 GCA_014305015.1 Vulcanimicrobiota bacterium
GAACGGTCCCGTTCATCGGGGCGGGCACTGGTAGCCCAATGAGTGTGAGCAGCGTGGGCGCGAGGTCGCCTAGCTTGCCGCCGGCTTGCACTTCTCCGCCCAGGCCCGCTCCGACGAGTAGAAACGGAACGGGGTTGGTGGTATGCGCGGTCAGCGGATTGCCTTGCGCATCAATCTTTTCTTCTGCGTTTCCATGGTCGGCCGTGATGGCCAGCAATCCGCCCGCCGCGGTCACCGCATCCGCCAGCCGCTGCAAACATTCATCCAGGATCTCCACGCTCTGAATCGTCGGCTCCCACTTGCCGGTGTGGCCCACCATGTCGGCATTAGCGTAATTCATGATAATGACGTCGTGATTACGTGCACGTAAGTCCGCAACCACAAAGTCGGTGATCTCTCTTGCGCGCATGTGCGGAGCCAAATCGTAGGTGGCGACAGTGCGGTCGGAGGGAATCAGCTCGCGGTCTTCGCCCGGGAACACGTCTTCGCGTCCGCCGTTGAAGAAGTAGGTAACATGTGCGTATTTTTCGGTCTCGGCCAAGCGCAGTTGACGTAAACCTGCTTTGGAGATAATTTCCCCGAATGTTTCGTACTGCGGCCGCGGTCCGAAGAGCGCCGGATTGCTAAAATCTTCTTCGTATTTCGTCATCGTTGCGAAGATGAGGTCCTTATAGTAACGCACCGGGAACGCATCGAAATCTTGCCCACAGAATGCCAGCGTCATTTGCCGCGCGCGGTCGGGGCGAAAGTTGAAGAAGATGACCGCATCGCCGCCCATCACTGGGCGTGGATCACCGACGATCGTGGGGAGAATGAATTCGTCGTTCTCGCCGCGCGCATACCCATCGTCGATCGCTTGCTGGGCGGTTGTTGCATGATATGGTGCCAGACCACGCGCGAGCGCGTCGTATGCGGCTTGGGTGCGCTCCCAGCGCTTATCGCGATCCATTGAGTAGAAGCGGCCGATGACCGTTGCAATGCCGTTTGGATTGCCGACGCTCCTCAGTTTGGCTTCGACCTGCGCAACGTAGCCTTTGGCCGAACGCGGACCGGTATCGCGTCCGTCCAGAAACGCATCGACGACAAAGTCCACCTTCGCGAGATGTGCCGCGTCGATGAGTGCGATGAGATGCTCTAAGGAACTATGGACGCAGCCGTTCGAGACGAGTCCCATAAGATGCAGCCGTCCGCCGGTGCGTCGCAGATGCGCGAATACTTCGTGCAGCGTTTTATTTCTGGCAAATTCGCCCGATGCAATATCGGCGTTGATCACAACGACACCTTGCGGTACGACGCGGCCGCTCCCGAGATTCATGTGCCCGACTTCGCTATTGCCCATGATACCTTTAGGCAAGCCAACGGCTTCGCCGCTAGCTTCAACTGTCGTCCAAGGGTATTTCTGGAAGAGTCTGCGCCAGTGCGGGATCGTGGCCGCCTCGATCGCATTGCCGTGCGACTTCTCGCTGCAACCCCAACCGTCCAAAATTGCCAGAACGAGTGGGAGATGTTTCATTGATCTATCGTGCTACCGCGGGCGCTGCCGCCGTAATAATGCCGGCAAAGGATTGCGCTTGCAGACTTGCGCCGCCGACAAGCGCCCCGTTTATGTTCGGCATTGCCGCATAGGCCGCCATATTCTCGGGCTTGACGCTGCCGCCGTACAGAATGGGAACCTCGCGCAGCGCGGGAAGGCACGCCCGAATCTCGGCCATCGTCGCGTCTGCATTTTGCGGATCGTCGTTCTTGCCACTTCCGATCGCCCAGATCGGCTCGTACGCAAGGATGACGCTGCGGATTTGCTCCTCTGCAAGGCCGGTTAATGCTTCTTGGGTTTGCGTGACAACCTTATCCTTGGTCAGTCCGCGGTCTTTCTCTTCAAGCGTTTCGCCCACAGCGATGATCGGCGTAATGCCGTGCGCGAGTGCCGCGCGCGTTTTGAGACGTATATATTGATTCGTCTCACCGCAAAACTGGCGGCGCTCGGAATGTCCGAGAATGACGTACTCGCAGCCGAACTCTTTGAGCATGACCGGCGAGATCTCACCGGTGTAGGCGCCTTGATTCTCCCAATGCATCGTCTGCGCACAGAGCTTGATGCGTTCATCGCCGTTCAAACGCTGTGAGACGGCCTGCAGTGCGGTGAACGGCGGCGCAACGAGGACGTCGACGCCATCCGGAAACTCTGCCGAGAGCGCGCGCAACCCATCGATGAGCTCCATCGCTTCGTGCGCGGTCTTGTGCATCTTCCAGTTACCCGCGATAACCGTGCGCACTATGAGGAGGGGACCCCGGCCATCAGCGCGGCAACCCCCGGAAGCGTTTTGCCTTCTAAGAATTCGAGGGTGGCGCCGCCACCGGTCGAGACGTGCGTCATCGCATCTGCGAAACCAAGCTCGTGCGCTGCCGCAGCAGCATCGCCGCCACCAACGACGCTCTTGGCGCCCTTGCGTGTCGCTCGCGCGATTGCCTCACCGACGACCTTCGTGCCGTTCTGATAGGCTTTCTTTTCATACACGCCCATCGGACCATTGAAGACGATGGTACGTGCATTCTCGATAACGCTCGCATACTGCTGCGCGGAGTTCGTGCCAATGTCAAGGATCATGAGATTGTCGATCTCACTCAGCGGAATATCCTTCGCTTGAGCATCCGCGTCGAACGCTGGTGCCGCAACAACATCGGTTGGCAGATGCAGCGCAACGTTGCGTTCTGCGGCCAATTCCAGAATCGATTTTGCCGGTTCGAGATCGTCATCGCGCAAAGACGTGCCGACATCTTTTCCCTGCGCGGCGAGAAACGTATTGGCCATCCCGCCGCCGATACAAAACGCGGTGACGCGGTCCATGAGGTTTTTGAAGACGCCGACTTTGTCTTTGACCTTAGCGCCACCGATGACGCATACAAATGGCGCTTCGGGATCCTTGATGAGTTCAGCGAGTGCGTGCAATTCGGCTTCCATGAGAAAACCAGCTGCAGCCGGCAGGAGATGCGCAATCCCTTCGGTTGAAGCATGCGCGCGGTGTGCCGTGCCGAAAGCATCGTTGATATAGATGTCGCCGAGCGAGGCGAGTTGCTTTGCGAAACCCGGCTCGTTTTGCTCTTCCGCCGCATGAAAACGAACGTTTTCAAGCAGCAAGATACCCCCGTCGCTCAAAGCGTTTGCGGCGTGCTCCGCCGCCGGCCCGATGCAATCCGCGGCGAATTGGACGGGCAGGCCGAGCCGCTGCGCGAGCGCCTCGGCAACTGGACGCAGCGAGTATTTCGAATTCGGACTCCCGTCGGGACGTCCCAAGTGCGAGAGCACGATGGTGCGCGCGCCGTTCTCGTGCAAGTAGCGCAACGTCGGCAGCGCCGCATCGATCCGCGTAAAGTCCGCAACGGCGGGGCCGTTCATCGGCACGTTGAAATCCTCGCGCAGCACGACCCGCTTGCCGCGCACCTCAAAATCTCGCAGCGTTTTGAATTGCATCAGGCTTTTGCCGGTATTCTCTCCAGAACTTTGGCGGTGAGGTCGGCCAGGCGGCACGAGTAGCCCCACTCGTTGTCGTACCAAGCCGAGATTTGAATGAGATCGCCGATTGCATTCGTGAGCTTGCCGTCGATGATGGAACTGTGCGGATTGCGCTTGAAGTCGCTTGAGACCAACTCTTCATCCGTGTACTGCATGATATCTTTCAAGCGACCACTTTGCGTCGCCGCGCGCAGGGCTGCATTGATTTCTTCTTTCGTGGTTTCTCTCTTGACTTGCGCGACGAGATAGACCATCGAGACCGTCGGGGTTGGAACGCGCAAGGACATGCCGTCCAAGGTGCCTTTCATCTCCGGAATGGTGAGATAGAGGGCCTTTGCGGCGCCCGTTGAGGTTGGAATGATGTTCGTGGCTGCGTTGCGGGCGCGCCGCGGATCCTTGTGCGGTGCGTCTAAAATATTTTGATCGTTCGTATAGGAATGGACCGTATTCATGAAGCCGCGTTTCCATCCGAATGTGTCCACAATCGGTTTGACCGCGGTAGCAAGGCAGTTCGTGGTGCACGATGCGTTTGAAATGATGTGATGTTTCTCGGGATCGTACTGGTCGTCGTTGACGCCGAGAACGACCGTAAAGTCCTCGCCCGTTGCAGGCGCCGAGATGATCACTTTCTTTGCACCGCCGCCATCGATGTGGCCGCGCGCTTTCTCGGCACTGGTAAAGAAGCCGGTCGACTCGATCACAATGTCGACCCCGAGATCGCGCCAAGGAATTTTTGCGGGATCGCGCTCCGCATGAACCTTGAACGACTTGCCGTTCACGGTGAGATTATCAGGGCCCGCGTTGACTGCGCCATCAAAGATTCCGTAGTTGGAATCGTATTTGAAGAGCTGCGCACACTCCGCTGGCGTCGTGAGGTCGTTCACGGCCGCGATTTCAATCTGCGGATGGCGTTCCATCAGCGCTTTGGCAAAATTTCGACCGATGCGGCCGAAGCCGTTAATCCCTATACGCATTGCTGTCGCATGCTCCGTTTAAAAGGCGCTCCGCCTGGCTGCGCGCCCCCCATGCTAAAGCATGGGGCCCCGGAACATGGGGCGCGTCGGTCAAGCTGCAGTGATGTTCATTCCCCGTGGGCGCCCCCAACAGCGTTGGTGGTTTCTCACTAGGGCTTTAGTCTTTACCGGAGGCGAGAGCGTTGGCCCTGCGCAGAGCCTGCGCGCAGACCGGCGGCGAGACGTGCGAGCGCGACGAGGCGGCTGTTGACGGCGGACTTGCTCGCCGGCGGGTTGCAGCGCGCGCCGAGTTCCGCAAGGCTTTCCTCGGGGTGCTTGATGCGCAGCTGTGCAATTTCTCGCAGCGCCGGGGAGAGCGAACGTAGGCCTTGCGTTTCCGCGAGAAAGTTGATCGTTTGACGTTGCGTGGCCGCGGCGGATGCGGCGCGTTCGACGTTTGCGGCCTCCGTGTTGACCAAGCGGTGGATGCGGTTTTTGGTTTCCTTGAGTGCGCGGATATCTTCCAGATGTAAGAGGGCGCCGAAAGCGCCGATGGTGGAGAGCACTTGCGCGATCGCTTCGAAATCCTTGTAGTACAGAACGCGACGCGATTTGCGAACGGTCAGCTTCGGTTCCATTGCAATTGCGCGCAGCATCCAGGAGAGCCGCTGCGCGTGCGCTTCGCTCGGAAGCACGAATTCCAAGTGATACCCATGCGTTGCAGCCGAGAGCGACCCGCAGGCA
>JACRUB010000113.1 GCA_014305015.1 Vulcanimicrobiota bacterium
GGCATCGATTCGAGCGGGCATTCCAAACACAGCACTTCGTGGGCCGGCCTTCTTGGCACCGACGATGCAAATTAGGGACTCTCTCTTGATGCCGCCTTCTTCGCGCGTGAATGAACTACGACACTTCCTTTGGAGAATGGAATGAATTTAGGAAACGCATTTCTAGGTGCCGCGATCGGCTACGCGACCGGAGGGCCGGCCGGCGCTCTCGCCGGCGGGCTGCAAGGGGCAATGGGCGCAAACGGCAACACGGCAGCCGGCAACGGTGCGAACAGATTGATCGGAGGCATGAATGCAGCATCGGAAGCTGATAATGCCGCGCTTATGGGAGAGAACCTGCGTCACCAATCCGCGATGCAATGGCAGGCAACGTGGTTCAACGAAATGATGGACGAAAAGTCCGAAAAACTGCGCCAAATGAACGAACTTCGCGATCTCGACATGGAACAACGCAAAGCAGATAACGCGATCACCAAGAAATTCATCGCTTCGGTTAACGAATGATCGAACGCACTCGTCCGGCGGCTCCGGCCGCCGGCGCTACGCGTGTCCGCAAAAAGCCCGCCGGCGAAGCGGCCGCCATCGCCGATACATTCGAGCAAGAACGAGCCTTCGATTTGCAATTGCAACAAAAGACGGAACTCCAGCGTGAGGCAAACGCACTGCGCGACCTGCAAATCGAGCAAATGAAGCGCGACGACGAAATCATCAAGAAGCTCGTAGGAATGATTTAGGCATTGACCTCCGCCCGGGAAATGGTTACAATCTCTGCTTGTTGGGGTTGGGCCAGTAGCTCAGTTGGTTAGAGCATCGCCTTGATAAGGCGGGGGTCCGGAGTTCGAGTCTCTGCTGGCCCACCAACTCCAAGAAGGCCCCGCTTATGCGGGGTCTTCTTTCTTTGCGGAATAGTGCGCTAGCAATTCTTTGGCGCGCGCGGCAAGTTCTGCGCCTAGTTCAAGCGGTTCAATGAGCTTCACACGCGATCCCCAGAATAAGAGCTGGTGCACAGCGGCATCGCTTGCGGGAAAGACGATGCGAACCTCTACGGTACCCTCACCATTTTCCGGACGAGGCGCGAGCAATTGCGTTTCCCAATACCGTCCGGACTCATCGAGAAACGCAGCCGGCACCGACAAGACCACGGGAAAGCGTTTGCCGCTTTCTTCTACCGCGGAAATCCACTCTTTCCAATACGAATCCAGATCGAAATCCGCCGGACGTTCAAATGTTTGCGCAAGCGGCGTGACGTCGATGATTCGCTCGGCACGGAACGTGCGCAATTCATCGCCGGATCGCGCGACGAGGTACCAGATGCCGGCCTTTGCGACAAGGCCGAATGGGTCGACCGTGCGTTCCGTGATTTTCGATTCGCGATCGCGGTAGCGCAAAAGCACGCGCGCATCTTCCCACACCGCCCTACGTAGTACACTGAGCAATTCTTGCGGTTGCTCGGCTTGATTCCAGCGCCGCTGATCTAGATGAATTCTTCCGCGTGTTTTCTGCACCGCTTTGCGCTGCACGTCGCTGAGTGCGCCGCTCAATTTTTGAAGCGCGCGCTCGCGTTCGATTCCAAGCCCCAGATCGATGAGCGGATTACTGCCCGAAATAAAGAGTGCGCGGATCTCATCTTCACCGAACTGCGTAAGCGCTTTGCGATAGCCTTCTGCAATGCAGATTCCGCCTTGTGCGCCCCGCTCGGCATAAATCGGCACTCCCGAAGCGCTCAGCGCGTCGACATCGCGGTAGACCGTACGCTCTGAGACCTCAAGCGCTTCCGCGAGCTCACGCGCGGACTTACGCTCGACACCTTGCAGCATCAGCAGCATCGAGAGGAGGCGGCTGCTCTTCATTATTCGAGCCTACCGCACAATACCTGACATCACCTGTCATATATAACTCGGTACTATCGACCCATGATTACCGGGATCGATACGCATTTCTACCTAGCGAAAGACTTTAGGCGCGCACTGGCATCGCAGACCCACTCTACCTCGACGTAGAGATTTGCGAGCTAAAGAACCCGGCCGGTACGACTTTGGGAAATTCGAAACCATGATAGTAGTACTCGCCAAAGAATGTCGCAGTCTGCGAGTACTCGCGAAAATTGAATTTCCACGTCACGTGATTCACAACAACATAGTTGTCGTACGGCGCCAGTTCGACTTCGAAGTCCGCTAAACCGACGCGCCGCTCGTCGCTGCTGAAGCCAACAGGCACCGCACCGCTGACGATGACCTTCCAAATCTCCGACGTCCGCGTATCAACCCACAATGCTTTGAGCGAGGGCCGGTTAGGAAACACCGTATTGAATGCGAGTCTATAGGTCTCGTGATCTTTATAGAGTTCGATTCCCTCATTAGCGCATGACATCGTTCGATTGCGCGAATGAACGGTGCCGATCAGCGGCAACGAGGGATCGGCCGCGTCGTCCATCGGAAGCCACATCGAGCGACGGTTCCCATAGGGCCCGAGTTCGGGTGGCCCGGGAACGGCATTCCGCGTTACGTAGACAAAGCCGTCGTCATCGATGCGCAGCGCGCCGTCATCCCGATAGGTAATCTGCGGCCGGCTTTGCATGAGCGTCTTACCGTCGACGATCAACTCTGCACTCTCAGCGTAAGTAATATACGGCGGATGGGGTGCGGCAGCGCGGTGACGGAGTGCGGCGTATGTGACGTCCCAGCAATTCGGCGGGGCCGCCTGTGCGGCAGCCGGCCCGGAGGCACACGCCAGTAATACGAGCCCAAAGAGCCCGCCGAGGCCGCTGAGAAGCCCTCGCATGCAGTTCATAAAATGTGCTACGATTATCCGCCTCCCGACGGAACTTGGCAAGGGCAAGGCAAGGAGGGCCAAGGGCAAACCGCGGGCGGCGCGGTATTAGCGAGGCTGGCCCAGAGACGACTTGGGGATGTAGCTCAGCTGGTAGAGCGCCGCGTTTGCAACGCGGATGTCAGGAGTTCGAGTCTCCTCATCTCCAAAATCTGCGGGGGGTTAGCTCAGTTGGTAGAGCGTCTGCATGGCATGCAGAAGGTCATCGGTTCGAGACCGATACTCTCCAGTCTTCAAAAAGAGAGAGGCACTACACGTCTCTCTCTTTTATTTTCGAAGTTGTTTTGGCATTGCTCGGCGGATATGCCGGCTCTGACCAGTTTGGCTAATTCAGCGTTAACCGGCCGCTCACGTTTGCAGTACCGCACGGCCCCGGTACACGTCGGCTTGGTCGACAGCGCTCGCGGGCCATTTCGCTGTTCGAACAACCGCAGGGGGTGCTGCGCGCCGCTTGATCATTCATGAACGCGTACTAGTCACACCGCGTCGCTAGAGCCGTTTCCCTAGTATGTCCGCGCTCCAGTTGCTCAACATCATTCTTGCCGCCGTTTTGCCGCTAGGGCCGGCCGGCAACGCATTCTATACGCCTCCGTCTCCATTGCCCGCCGCCACGCATGGCGACGTCATTTGGCAGCGCCCGCTGATGGGCGGCGCCGCGATTGCGAGTGCTGCGAGAAACGTGCTCGTTTTGTATCACACGATCAACCCGGACGGAAAAGACGTCGCCATTTCGGGAACGCTTGCAATTCCACATGGCACTCCACCACCGGGCGGTTGGCCGCTTGTCAGTTGGGCGCATGGCACCACCGGCAACGGACCCCAATGCACGCCCTCACGCGATCTCGTACCGAACGGCGAACAGCGCATGCTCGACGCATGGGTCGCACGTGGATATGCGGTTGCACAAACCGATTATGAAGGACAAGGCACCCCGGGTGTTCATCCGTATTTTATTGCAAGAGCCGCAGCCCATGATGTCACGGATATGGTTCGGGCAGCTCGCCAGATCGATTCAGATATCGCAACACGATGGATTGTCCTCGGACATTCAGAGGGCGGAACGGCCGCAATTGCAACCGCAGCAATGGGGCAAGCGTGGGCACCGGAACTCAAGCTCATCGGAGCAGTTTCGTATGCTCCCGGTTCGCAGATTACGTATATTCTGGACGGGATGTTGCACAGCGCAACGCCGCCTTTGTACCTACCGCTCTTTGGATTAATGGTAAAGAGTTTTGCCACATACGATCCGGCAATTCAGTTAGAGAAAGTTTTCACGACGCAATTTATTTCTAAACTGGACGAGTTGCAATCCCGGTGCGAGCGGACCCTTTCGTTAGACCGCTGGTGGACAACCCAAGTATCATCGGACATTTTTCTCGAACGTCCGGATCTCGGGCCGATCTCCAAAGACTTCATCGCCAACGAACCGGGAACGCTGCATCCAACCGTTCCCGTCCTTTTGGTACAAGGCATGTCCGATCGAGTGGTCGGCGCAGATGCAACTCGCGCCCTCGATCAGGACCTTTGCCACAATGGTGTGCAGGTGCGACTCGATTTATACGCCGGCAAGAATCATGGCACGGTGCTCGCCGCTTCGCTAGAGAACGCCTTGGCTTGGGCGCAGAGCGCTTTTCGAGGCGTTTCACCGGCTTCCAATTGCGGCTCATCGCCGAACATGCTCTAAGATGGTTGCAATCGTGTTCGTGGTTCTTGCGGCCGCGCAGACCGGCGCAGCCTGGGAGTGGCTGGCGGGCAGCGACAGGTCCGCCGCAAAGTGTCCGCTCGCTCAAAGCAATTCCGGCAGCGCTGCGAAGCAACTGGACGAAGAATTTTCAGCCGCGTTTCGACGATGGGGCAGTGAGATCTCCACTCGCGACATGCATGCGGTACCCGACGCATCTGGCGGAACAATCTCAATACATATCGATCACGGAAAATTCGCGACGCCGACTGCGCAATGCATCGCAGAAGCAAGGGCCAACCGTTCTTTGTCATCCGGCTACAGGAGCGCCTTCACGCACACCTTCGTTGGAACCGTCTCCAAGCGAGCCAACTCCGTTCAAGTGACCTTAAAGCTTTTTGTAACTGTGCCGTACGGGCCCATCATGGGGTGGGGCGATGCGAACGGAACTGACCGTCGCGCGGTTGAGCAAGCAATCTACAAAGCTCTCGAGTCTTTCGGCGGATTTTAGCTCGAGGTATGGTATACTACGCCGCGGAGTACGCTGGGCGGCCGCGCTTATTCGCGAAGGCGAATCGGTGAGGAAAGTCCGGGCTTCATAGGGCAAGGTGCAGGATAACGTCCTGTCGGGGCGACTCGAAGGAAAGTGCCACAGAAACAAAC